>NZ_JBKQXO010000005.1:0-285696 GCF_046762885.1 Yoonia sp. SDW83-1 | reverse complement strand
GCGCGGTTGTAGCTCAGTTGGTTAGAGTACCGGCCTGTCACGCCGGGGGTCGCGGGTTCGAGCCCCGTCAACCGCGCCATTTCTCCAATTCATCCTGTACGGATTTCGTGGAAATCCCACGATGTGTATACTGCCTCCATTGATTTCAGTTTTTTGGAGGTGGCTATGAAACGCTTCATTCTCATTTTTTCGATCATTCTTGGCTTTGGTAATGCTGCGACGGCGCAGGTCACGCAGGTGCGCTATGTCTGCGATATCGAAGGGCAGCAGGGGTGGCTGCGCGCAACGCTTGAAACGATTGGCGGGACAGGCATTGTCGGCAGCGTGAATGGCGATATTTCCGTCATCGGCGGGCAGGGCAGCAACACATGGGTCACTGGAGACCTGCAGACGCCGACGGCCTATTACACCTTTTCCGGCGAAAACCAGTTTGCCGATTTCACCGATACAGCGAGCGGTGCCCGGTTCCGGGTGGAATGGGTGCCACAGGCCGGCGGGCTGATCATTGTCGTGAATCCATTTGGTCAGGCGGTTCGATATTATTGTCAGCAATCGCGATAGCTGGTGGTCGTTATTCGGTGCTGTCCGTCATTGCGTGCAGGATGCGTGCCCAGCTTCTGATCCCTTTATGAAAAGACGACAGGTCATATTTTTCGTTGGGTGAGTGGATCTGGTCGTCGTCCTTGCCGAAGCCGATCAGCATGGCGTCCATGTTCAGGATGTCCTTGAAATGCCCCGCGATGGGGATGGAGCCGCCGCAGCCGACATAAGCCGCCGCGTTGGGCCATTCGTCGGAGAGCGCCTTGCGCGCCTGATCGAAGGCGGGGTGGGTGGTGGTCATTTGCCCAGCGGCGCTGGCCCCGTGGTCGCTGAATGCGGCTGAGCAGTCGGGTGGCAGCATGTCCTGCACCATCTTGCGGAAGTTTTCGCGGATTTTCAGCGGGTCTTGGGTGCCGACCAGGCGGAAGCTGATTTTGGCATGCGCTTCGCTGGGTAGGACGGTTTTGAAGCCGTCGCCGGTATAGCCGGACCACATCCCGTTGACCTCGCATGTAGGCCGCGACCAGAGCATTTCGAGCGGCCGCCGCCCTTGTTCGCCGGCGGGTTCGGAGAGCCCGACTTCGCCCAGGAAGTGTTTTTCGTCGAATTTCAGGTCGTCCCATGCGGCAGCGAGTTCGTTGGAGAGTTCGGGCACGCCGTCGTAGAAATCAGGTACGGTGATCCGTCCTGTGTCGTCATGCAGGCTGGCGATGATCCGGGCCAGCACCCGTGCCGGGTTCATGGCGAGGCCGCCATACATGCCCGAATGCAGGTCCTTGTTGGGGCCGGTGATGGTCAGTTCCTCGCCCAGCAGCCCGCGTAGCTGCGTGATGATGGCCGGTGTGCTGTCGCCGTAAAGCCCGGTGTCGCAGATCAGGGCGATGTCGGCGGTCAGTTCATCGGCGTTTCCTTCCATGAAGGGGGTGAGGGAGGGGGAGCCTGATTCCTCTTCCCCTTCAAAGAAGATGGTGATGTTGGCGGGGAGTTTCCCATGTTCGGCTTTCCAGGCGCGGCAGGCCTCCACGAAGGTCATCAGTTGCCCTTTGTCGTCGGATGAGCCGCGCCCCCGGATGACCTTGCCGTTGGCGGTGTCTTCGATTTGCGGATCAAACGGGTCCCGGTCCCAGAGGTTCAAGGGGTCCACCGGTTGCACGTCGTAATGCCCGTAGAAGAGGATATGCGGCCCGTCGCCACCGGAATGCGCCACGACCATGGGGTGCCCCGGTGTGGGCCGTTTGGAGGCGTTAAACCCGATGGATTGCAGGTCAGCGACCAGCCAGTCCGCCGCCTGATCGCATTTATCCTTGTAGGCCGGGTCGGTTGAGATGGACGGGATGCGCAGCAAGTCCAGCAGCCGGTCGGTGGCGTGCGGCAGGTCGGCGTCAATGCGGGCGAGGACGGGGTCGAGTGTCATGGGTCACCTGTTTGGTCTGATTTGCGCGCAGGGTGGCAGGATTGCCGCGAGGGTCAATCCAAAAGGCGTGGCAGCTTTGCCAAGCCGTGATGCTCTGCTACGTCTGACGCCCAAGGGAAGGCCGCAGGGGGAACGGGACATGTGGCAAGAATACTGGGACATCTGGGTTTATGACGTCTTTGGCGGGCGAGAACGTCTGGCTTTTGCGATAGCGTTTGGCATTGTTGGTGGGGTGCTGGTTGGTCTGCTGAAACCATTCTTTCGCAACAATACCGAAAATCTGCAAAAACGATTCCTTGAAGAGCGGCGCGCCAATGTCGCCGCCCGTCTTGGGCCCGGCGCCACGGCGGCAGAGATTGATGCCGAGATCGCGCGTCAGATCGAACGCGACCGGCAGGAGGCCTTGGGCGTTCCCGAGATTATGGTGCGGCATGCCGCGCGGCCTGCAAATGCCGCATATTACGCGACTGTGCGCGATTTTGCCCAAACAAAGCGAGAGGCGGGTGACGTGCTGCTTGAGCCTGAGGGGTTCGCCATTGGACCACTCGCCCTAGCAGAGACCATGCTGGGTGATCAGGGCCTTGCGCATCTAGACAGCTTTGGTGAGACGCCGCCATTTCGCGGCTGGGAACTGCGTCAGGCGATGGAGCAGATTGGGTTGCCTGAAATGGGTCAAACCCTGGAAAAAGCTGTGGGCATCCATCTGCATCGGTACCAACTGATTAGCGATATGATGGCCACCGGCATGCCGATCGCGCAAGCACAGACCCATCCGGATTTACCAGGTTACGATGATTTGGAAGCAGAGCTTGCCCGGTACGGTGGGCAGGCACGGCTGCGCGAGGCTGCTGATGCCTACTTTGAAGCGGTTTATCCGTGGGCTGGGGGGTAGGGCATCCCTGACTTGATCCAGATCATGGCTGGCGTAGTGTGGTTGTCACATTTTGATGACGCAGGGCGACAGTTTGTAGCGTATTGCCCGTGGGGATTTGACCCTATATGACCATTAGAACGATTCAAAGTTTGGCTCTGTGGGGCTGTCTTTGTAACGAGGAAGAAGGAATACCCAGTGGATTATACCGCCCAACTGGATGCCGCGATTGCCCGTTTGCATGACGAAGGCCGCTATCGGACATTTATCGATATCGAGCGCAAGCGCGGCCAGTTTCCCCATGCCACATGGCGCAAGCCTGACGGCTCCGAACAGCCGGTGACGGTGTGGTGCGGTAATGACTATCTGGGTATGGGCCAGCACCCCGTTGTTCTGGCAGCGATGCATGAGGCGATTGATGCCACTGGCGCTGGTTCGGGTGGGACCCGCAACATTTCCGGCACGACCGTTTATCACAAGCGGTTGGAAGCAGAACTGGCTGATCTGCATCGCAAGGAAGCCGCGTTGCTGTTCACCAGCGCCTATATCGCCAATGACGCCACGTTAAGTACGCTGCCCAAGCTGTTCCCCGGACTGATTATTTATTCCGATGCGCTGAACCATGCATCGATGATCGAAGGCGTCCGTCGCAATGGCGGGGCAAAGCGGATTTTCCGCCATAACGATCTGGACCATCTGCGTGAGCTTCTGGAAGCCGATGATCCCGCCGCGCCCAAACTGATCGCGTTCGAGTCGATTTATTCGATGGATGGCGATTTTGGGCCGATCAAAGAGATCTGCGATCTGGCGGATGAGTTTGTTGCGCTGACTTACATTGATGAGGTGCATGCGGTGGGCATGTATGGCCCGCGCGGGGCCGGCGTGGCCGAGCGTGATGGGCTGATGGGCCGGATTGATATCATCAATGGGACCCTGGCCAAGGCATATGGTGTGATGGGTGGCTATATCGCCGCATCTGCAAAAATGTGTGATGCGATAAGGTCTTATGCGCCGGGCTTTATCTTTACCACGTCGCTGCCGCCTGCTGTCGCGGCGGGTGCTGCGGCCTCTGTTGCCCATCTGAAAACGGATCAGGCGTTGCGCGCGCAACATCAGACACAAGCGAAGATCCTCAAGCTGCGTTTGAAGGGGCTTGGCCTGCCGATCATTGACCATGGCAGCCATATCGTGCCGCTGATTGTGGGTGATCCCGTGCATACCAAGCAATTGTCGGACATGCTGCTGACCGACTACGGCATCTATGTTCAGCCGATCAATTTCCCCACTGTACCGCGCGGAACAGAGCGTCTGCGCTTTACCCCGTCGCCGGTTCATGGGCCGCGCGAAATGGACGCGTTGGTGGGGGCATTGGATGGTCTTTGGTCACACTGTGCGCTTAATCGTGCTGATCTGGCCGGTTAACACTTTTTCACGATGTGCATGATCCCTGTGGATATGTTATTGGTTTCACAGGTATTCACGACGATTTGATTCGGTTTGCGGGTGCCTGGGGGCAGTAAGCGACGGGACAGTCGATGATCGGGAAGAGCTTCAGGCGCGATGACGCAGCTGATGGCGGGCAGGCCAAAGGGTTTGACGACTACGAGCTTCGTTTGGGCGACGTTATGCGCGGCGAACGCGCAACGATGGGCAAGAGCCTGCTGGATGTTCAGCGCGAGCTGAAGATCAAGGCCTCTTATATTGCGGCGATTGAAAACGCCGATCCTTCTGCTTTTGATACTCCAGGGTTTATCGCGGGTTACGTGCGCTCTTATGCACGTTACCTGAACATGGACCCTGATGAGACCTTTGCCACCTTTTGCAAGGAAAGCGGGTTTGCCACGGCGCATGGGATGTCGGCGCAGGCGTCGTCGCTGAAGCCGAAATCGGGTGAACCAGCTGTTGGGCCCTTGGGCAAAAACATCTTTTCCGAATCCTCGACCCCCTTCATTCCGGCGGGTGAGGCCGTGCTGTCGCAGATCGAACCGCGCGCCATCGGGTCCGTTCTGGTGCTGATCGCGTTAATCGGTGGTTTGGGCTACGGTGGCTGGACCGTTCTGCAGGAAGTGCAGAAGGTGCAGTTTGCCCCGGTCGAGCAGACACCGGTTGTCGTGTCTGATCTGGATCCGCTTGCCGGGGCCTCAAACGCTATACAAACAAGCGATGCGCTGGCCGGGTTTGATGCCCCGTCCGCCGAGGCACTGGATCGTCTTTATCGTCCGCAGGCGCTGGATGTGCCGGTTCTGGTCGCCCGCGATGCGCCGATTTCCACACTGGCCCCGGGCAGCATTGGCGCGCTGGTGCCAGAGGTGCGCACCGAGCCTGCGGTGAATTTTGCGAATGCCGCGTTGCCTGAACGTGCCGCCCCACCGGTGCAGGTGGTTGAACCGCCGGTGCCGGAGGTACAGTTGGTTGCTGTCCGTCCGGCTTGGGTCCGTGTGCGCGCGGCTGATGGCACGGTGATCTTTGAAGGTGTCATGGAGCCGGGCCAGAACTTTGTCGTGCCAGCGACCGAGGAGCCCGCGACGCTGCGTGTGGGTGAAAGCGGGGCGATGTATTTCGCGGTGAACGGCGTGCATTACGGTCCTGTGGGCGACCGCGGTGTGGTGACGTCAAATGTCAGCCTGACGCCGGAAAGCCTGACCGCTGCATATACCGTGGCAGACCTGACCGCTGACGATGATCTGGCCGAGATCGTGAATGTCGCCGAAGTGCAGGCGGACGAATAATCGCACTTGGGCCGACTTGCTGCCTGTCCCATTGCTGACTAGGTTGGCGGCATACCCATTGCAGTCGGAACTGACCTGATGTCCCTGAACCATATCCGTCCTTGGCGGAATATCTATCGCCGGAAATCCCGTCAGATCATGGTCGGAAACGTGCCTGTCGGCGGGGATGCGCCGATTACCGTGCAGACGATGACCAATACCCTGACCACTGATGTGAAGGTCACGATTGCGCAGGTGCAGGCGGCGGCTGATGCGGGTGCGGATATCGTGCGGATTTCGGTGCCTGATGAGGCGTCGAGTGCGGCGCTGAAGCAGATTGTTCCCGAAGTGTCCGTGCCGATCGTGGCGGATATACATTTTCACTATAAGCGCGGGGTCGAGGCGGCCGAGGCGGGTGCAGCCTGCCTGCGCATCAATCCGGGCAATATCGGCGATGAGAAGCGGGTGAAGGAGGTCATCAAGGCCGCCCGGGATCATAATTGCTCGATCCGCATCGGCGTGAATGCCGGGTCCCTGGAAAAGCATCTGCTGGATAAGTACGGCGAGCCTTGTCCGGATGCGATGGTGGAAAGTGGTCTGGATCATATTAAGATTCTGCAGGACAATGATTTCCACGAATTCAAGATTTCCTGTAAAGCGTCGGATGTGTTCATGGCTGCCGCTGCCTATCAGCAATTGGCCGAGGCGACCGATGCACCCATCCATCTGGGGATTACCGAGGCGGGCGGCCTGACATCGGGTACGATCAAATCGGCCATTGGTTTGGGCAATCTGTTGTGGATGGGGATCGGTGATACGATCCGCGTCAGCCTGTCCGCCGATCCGGTGGAAGAGGTGAAGGTGGGCTATGAGATCCTGAAATCGCTGGGTTTACGTCATCGTGGTGTGAACATCATTTCCTGCCCGTCCTGTGCCCGACAGGGGTTTGACGTGATCAAGACGGTCGAGGCGCTGGAAAAGCGTCTGGAACATATCAAGACACCGATGTCGCTGTCGATCATCGGTTGCGTGGTCAATGGGCCGGGTGAGGCGCTGATGACCGATGTCGGTTTCACCGGCGGCGGGGCCGGGTCGGGCATGGTCTATCTGGCAGGCAAGCAGAGCCACAAGCAGTCGAACGATGATATGATCGAACATATCGTTGAGCAGGTGGAAAAGAAGGCGGCGGAAATCGAGGCAGCGAGTGCTGTGGAGGCGGCAGAGTAGGATGGGTCAAGACCCATCTTACGACACGGTAATGCTCCGGCAAGCAAATGGTACTACGATGTAAGATAGGTTTCAGCCCATCGCAGCTTGTGGATAGGCTTGCAGGACACGCATTGCCATGAGCGTCACCCAGCGGCTGGGTTTTCGCGGCGCCTCCATCGTGAAGAACACTTGGCCCGGTTGGGCCGCCATACGGCGCCATTGTCCGTCACGGGTCCGCTTCTTGATGATTTCGTCTAATGCGTCGGCCATGCGCGTGTCGTAAGGGTGGCCCACGCTTTGGAAATAGTCGAGCGCACGCAGGATGTTGTAGCGCCAATAGGCCGGGACGGCGAATGTCAGGAAAGCAGGGTGGATGATCCGCCCTGTCCGGTCGGATTTGTAGAGCCTGTGTATCAGCAGGAACTCTTGGGCCGTTTTGGCGGCCTCCTGCAACGCTGCGTTTTGATGCTGATAGCCATTTTTCAGGTAGCTTTTGATCCCTTCCAGAACTGACAAGGTTGAATGCACCGAGCTGTGATGCGCGCCGGACCGGTTGCGCATGCAGTTGAAGCCGCCGTCATGCATTCGTTCGGCCAGCAGGAAATCCACTACCGATGTCAGCTGTGATTGGGGCGCCCTGAAATGGCTGGCGTAGTTCAGATACATGCCATTGACGCAAACATCGCTTTTGTTGAGCCCGCGGGACGTGCCAATCCCGCCGTCACCGGCGATCATCATAGGTGCGATTTCGGCGACGGTTTTTCGTATCTTCGCGTGATCGGACGGGAAGCCCAGATTGCACAATGTCAGCAAGGTGTAGTGTGTGCTGGTCCATTTTGGCTGATAGAAATCCCTGCCCCACGTCCCGTCCGCATTGCGGTGGTCGAGGAATTGCTTGCCCCATCCATCAGTGGCGATCCTTGCCTTTAGTGCGGGATCATCAACGCCCTGCAGGTCCCGCCGCGTCTGGTAGCGGATAGCAGCGTCGCCGGTGTTGAGCCAATCAAGAAGGGCTGCATGATCCATGCCGCCCTTGTTCACAAAAACGGATGCGGCGGCATTGATATCGGTCAATGCTTTGTATTAGCGGCTGTGTCGCCAGCTATTCGCTGCGCAGTTCGGCAAGCAGTTCTTCCATCTCGGCGAGTGGCACGAAGCCCCGCACCATCTGGTCATCAAAGACGAAGGTTGGTGTGCCGCTGATTTGTAGTTGCTGCGCCAGGGCGCGGTTTTTGGAGAGGATTTCTGTGACTATCGGGTCGTCCATCCGGGCGTTGATGGCTGCCGTATCAAGGCCAAGCGTATCCCCTAATCGTGTGAGGCTTTGCGCTGAGATATCGCCTCGGAATTCCATCAAGGTGTTGTGGACGTCCTTATAGGCCTCGTCCCCCGCGACCAGTTGCGTGGCAATGGCAAAGCGTGACGCCAGCACTGATTGTTCGCCCAGGATCGGGAACTCCTTGATCACGTAGCGGATATTGGCGTCGCTCGCGACAAGTGCTTCGATTTCAGGGAAGGCCCGTTTGCAGAAGCCGCAGCGGTAATCCATGAACTCGACCACGGTGATGTCGCCGTCCGGGTTGCCGCCCACAAAGGAATGCCCGTCGTTGAACAGATCATCGGCGAAGGTCTGCGCCATGAGCGTATCGTTCTGCTGTTGCGCCAGCTCTTCGCGCGCGCGCAAGACTGTGATGGCCTCGGCAATCACCTCGGGGTTTTCCAGAAGATAGGTGCGTATTTCGGCCTGAAATTGCGCCCGCTCCTCATCGCTCATCGCGTCCAGATCAAGGGCTGCCAGCGGGCTGGCGAGGGCGAGTGTCAGGGGCAGGGCGAGGCGGAGTTTCATGGGTGGCTCCTTGCGGGATGGGTCGCCCCGTCAGACCACATCCGCCGGAAATTGCCAAGGTGCATTGACGTCACATGCCGGTGAGGGGCAAACAGGCGTCAAAGAAATGAGGCAGCAGATGCGACACGCGACAAGGGGCGAGGTGGATCCGTTTATCGTGATGGATGTGATGGAGGCCGCCCGTCAGGCCGAGGAGGCGGGCCGTCATATCATCCATATGGAGGTAGGCCAGCCCGGCACCGGTGCCCCCGCTGCCGCGCGCGCGCGATTGGCGGAGGAACTGAGCGAGCCGTTGGGGTATACTGTCGGTCTGGGCCTGCCTGCCTTGCGCGCCCGCATCGCTGCCCATTATGCCGATTGGTACGGTGTCGATCTGGACCCGGCCCGCGTTGTCATCACCAGTGGCGCATCGGGGGCGTTTCTGCTGGCGTTTTCGGCCCTGTTCGACAATGCCGAGCGGGTGGGGTTGGGCACACCCTGCTATCCGTCCTATCGCCAGATTTTGAAGGCCGTGGGTCTGACACCGGTCGATATTCCCACCACTTTTGCACAACGGTTTCAGCCTTTGCCGGGTGATGTGGCCGCCCATGATCTTGCGGGGTTGATCGTGGCATCGCCTGCCAATCCCACAGGCACGATGCTGGACCGGGATGCGCTGGCGGCACTGGCTGGTGCCTGTCAGGCGCGTGATGCTGCGCTGATTTCGGACGAGATTTATCATGGCATTGATTACGACGCGCAGCCTGTGACCGCCTTGCAGGTCACGGATGAGGTCTATGTCGTCAATTCGTTTTCCAAGTATTTTTCGATGACGGGCTGGCGTGTCGGCTGGATGGTGGTCCCGTCTGATCATGTCCGCCGGGTGGAGCGGTTGGCGCAGAATATGTTCATCTGCGCCCCGCATGCCTCGCAGCGGCTGGCGTTGCATGCGATGGATTGCCCGGATGAGCTGGAGGCGAACAAGGCGGTGTATGCCGCCAATCGCGCTTTGATGATTGACGGGCTGAAGGCCGCCGGGCTGGACCGGTTCGCGCCACCGGATGGCGCGTTTTATGTCTATGTCGATGTGTCGGCCTATACGGATGATGCCCGGGCCTTTGCCGCCGAGATACTCGATCAGGCGGGGGTGGCGGTGACACCTGGCCTCGATTTCGATGCGGCCCGTGGCCATCGCTGGTTGCGGTTTTCCTATGCCCGGTCAACAGATGATATTCGCGAAGGGCTGGAGCGGCTGGCCACATTTATGGCGGCGCGGCGGGCATGATCCGGCTGGTGGCGATACTGCTGTTCTGCGCGTCATCGGTCTGGGCGGAGGTCCGGATTGATCCCGCCCGCAGCGTGGTGCGTGATGGCTGGTGGAGCCTGCGGGTTGAGCTGGTGTTGAGTGATGTCACGCCGTATCGGGTTTACACGCTGGATGATCCGCGCCGCCTGGTTCTGGAGTTTGAGGGGTTGGGTGGAGATGGCGTTGACCTGTCTGGCGTGCTGGAGCCGGGGCGGGCGACCAACCTGCGATTGGAGTCGATGCCGGATGGCTGGTCGCGGCTGGTTGTCACGTTGGCAGAGCCGATGGCCGTGGCAGAGGCGGGCATGCTGACCGTGCCGCAGGGCGCGGATTTGACGATTGTTATGGAGCGGAGTTCGGTCGCGGCGTTTGCAGCGTCAGCGCGCAGTTCTGGCCTGAAGGCGGACGCGAACCTGCCGGAGGAAGGAGTGCTTGATGCCGGGTTTGTCGTGGCCATTGATCCGGGCCATGGCGGCATTGATCCGGGGGCGGATCGGGGCGGTGTGCAGGAGGCGCCGCTGATGCTGCAACTGGCCCGCGAAGTGGCCGCAGCGCTGGCGGATATGGAGGGTGTGCAGGTGGTCCTGACACGCGAGGCGGATGATTTCGTGTCGCTGGACCGCCGGATCAGCCTTGCCCGGACAGCCGGCGCAGATCTGTTGATTTCGCTTCATGCCGATGCATTGGAAGAGGACGAGGCGCAGGGCGCGTCTGTCTATACACTGGGCAAGGATGGCGGCGATGCGGCGTCGCGACGGATGGTAGAGCGGCATGAGCGGGTGGACTTGCTGGAAGGTGTCGATCTGACCGGGCAGGGGGATCAGGTGGCGACCGTGCTGTTGGATGTCGCCCGGCGGGATACGGGGCCCGAAGGCCAGCGCTTTGCCGATTTGCTGGTGCAACAGATGCGGGATCGTGGCGTGCGTTTAAACGCGCGGCCCCGCAGAGAGGGGCAGTTCGCCGTGCTGTCGGCGGCTGATTTTCCCAGTGTGCTGGTTGAGGCAGGGTTTCTGTCGAATGCTCGTGACCGCGAGCGCCTGCTGGATGCCGAAGGCCGGTCGCCGCTGGTTCGGGCGATTGCTGATGCCGTGGCGGCTTTCGCCGCCCATGAGGGCTAGGCCCTGCGGAACTGGGCGAGCCAGATCGTGTGGCCGCCGCATGTGGGATCCTCTGGCACGAAACGCAGGACCTTGAATCCGTTTTCGGACAAGAGCGCGCGATAGTCGTCAGGCGCCAGCGACGCATGGTAAATCGGTGCGCCAGCGACCTCTCCAATCGCTTCGCCGGCTATATGCCCGGAGGTGAACATCAAGGCAGCGCCAGGTGCTGCGTGGGCGGCGAATGTGGTGAACATGGCGTGCTGGTCGTCGGCGGAAAGGTGAAAGAAACTGTTCCAGGCCAGCAAAGCGTCGAATTGCCGGTCGAGTTTCAGACCCCGCATATCTGTCTTGATCGCTTCGGCGCCCCGCACGTTTTCGGGATAAAGCGCCGTCATGCAATCGGTGGCATCAACGCCGGTCAACTGTGCGCCGCGTTCTGCCAGATAGCTGCCAATGGGTTTGCCCGAACCGCAGCCGATATCAAGAACCCGGACCACCCCGGTATCGCGGGGTGCGGCGGCCAGCATCCGGTCCAGCCAGGCCTTTTCCATCAGGTTGCGGTTGCGTTGTCGGGCCCATTCGGCCCCCACACGCTCGTAGGTCGGGATGACATCTTGTGCTTTCATGCCGCTGAACTGACCCGGATCATGATCCGTTTCAAGGGGGTTTGAAAAAGTGATCGGTGGCGTGGCGTCTTCTGGCCGAAAGCGACATTTGGCCTTTTGACCATTGCGGGTGGGCCGCGTATAAGCAGAGCAGATCATCAAGGACATCTGACCGTCGTGTTGCGCTTTATCCTCAATTTCTTTGGCGGCATTTTTACGCTGCTGACCCTTGGCACGATCATGGGCGCGCTGACCCTTGGCGGCATTTTTTATATGTATGGCCGTGACCTGCCGAGTTACGAGACATTGTCGCAATACACCCCCAAGACGATCAGCCGGATCTATTCCGGCGAAGGCCGGATCATTGATGAATTCGCGGTCGAGCGCCGGTTGTTTACCCCAGCCGAGGAGATCCCGGATATCGTCAAGCAGGCCTTTATTTCGGCTGAGGACAAGAATTTCTATACCCATGCTGGCTATGATCCGATGGGCATGTTGTCTGCCTTTGTCGATGCGGTGCAGTCGCGGGGGGAAGATGTGCGCGGTGCGTCGACCATCACCCAGCAGGTGATGAAGAACTTTTTGCTGGATGGCTCCCGGTCGGCGGAACGCAAGATCAAAGAGATCATCCTGGCGGCTCGGATCGAAGGCGCGATGCCCAAGGAGCGTATTCTTGAGCTTTACCTGAACGAGATTTTTCTGGGTCAGAACAGTTATGGTGTGACAGCTGCGGCGCTGACCTATTTCAACAAACCGCTGAGTGCGCTGACCCCCGGTGAGGCTGCCTATCTGGCGTCGCTTCCCAAAGCCCCGAGCAACCGCCACCCGGTGAATGATCGAGATACAGCCCTTTTCTGGCGCAACAATACACTGCGCCTGATGTATCAAAACGGCTATATTGATCTGGCGACCTATAATGCAGAGCGTGAAGCACCGCTTTTGTCAGTGCAGGGTGGCGATTATCCCAGCTTCCGCGAAAACCTGCCGGATCGCGATTACTTCACCGATGAAATTCGCCGCCAGCTGAGCCAGAACTTTGGCCAGGAAGAGTTCTTTTCCGGCGGGCTGTCGATCCGCGCGACGGTTGATCCCGAATTGCAAGTTTCTGCGGCGCAATCCCTGCAGCAGGCCTTGGAAGAGTTTGACCGCAGCACGGCGGAATGGCGAGGGACCGGCAAGACAATTCCCGAAGATGCTTTGGCAGATGAGGCCACATGGCGCGCCGCCCTAAGCGAAGTCGATGTGGCCCGTGACGTTGAACTGGGCAACAAGTGGTATCCGGCTGTTGTGCTGGAAGTGACCGAGAACCAGTTGCGTATTGGTATCGAAGGGCTGCTGGACACCGACGCCGAGCCGCAGGTTATCCCGCGTGAGGATATTCAGTGGATGCGTGGCGATTTCTTTGAAAATTTCACCCCCGGCGATGTCGTCCATGTCCGCAAGATGACGCAGGACAGCGATGGCGCCTTTATCCGCTGGACATTGCGGCAGGTGCCCGAAGTGCAGGGCGGGTTCATGGCGATGGATGTCAACACCGGCCGTGTCATCGCGATGCAGGGTGGTTTCAGCTATCAACATTCGGTGTTCAACCGTGCTACGCAGGCGCAGCGTCAGCCCGGTTCATCGTTCAAGCCCTTTGTTTATGCCGCCGCACTGGACAGTGGCTATTCGCCTGCAACCATCGTTGTCGACGCCCCGATTGAGATCAACACGCCGCAAGGGACGTGGCGCCCCAAGAACGCGTCGAACCAGTTTTACGGCCCGACCCCGCTGCGCACCGGCGTCGAACGGTCGCGGAACCTGATGACTATTCGTCTGGCGCAGGAGATCGGGATTGATACCGTTGGCCGGTATGCCGAACGCTTTGGCGTGTATCAGGACATGAACCGGGTGCTTGCCGCCTCGCTTGGCTCGGACGAGACGACCCTGTTCAAGATGGTCGCCGCCTATGCGATGTTCGCCAATGGCGGCGAGCGGGTGGAGCCCACCTTGGTGGACCGCGTACAGGACCGTTTTGGCAACACCGTTTATCGCCATGACCAGCGCATTTGCGAAGATTGCACGGATGCGAACCTGCCTGCCGGGGAAGCCCCGCGCATCACGTCAAACCGCGACCGGGTGATGAATGAGATCACGGCCTATCAGCTGACTTCCATGATGCAGGGTGTGGTGGATCGCGGCACCGCCCGCAGTGCCATCAATCTGCCGGTGCCGATTGCAGGCAAGACCGGTACGACCAACGACGCCAAGGATGTCTGGTTTGTTGGCTTTTCGTCCAATATCGTCGCCGGTTGCTATATTGGTTATGACACGCCACGCACGCTGGGCCGTGGTGCCTCTGGCGGCGGGATTTGTGGCCCTGTGTTCAACCGCTTCATGACCGATGCCATCGAAAAATTCGGTGGTGGTCGTTTTGCGGTGCCCGAAAGCTGCCAGTTCATCAATATTGACCGGTTCAGCGGGGCGCGTCTGCCTGATGGTGCATCGGGTGACAATGTGATTGCCGAATGCTTCCGCCCTGGCGAGGAGCCGCTGTTTGGCATCATGTTTGATGGTGGGTTCGCGATGGCAGCTGACCTGCCGTTGTTTGATGAAGTGCCGCGCACTGGCCGTCAGGTGACCACATCGACCGGCAGCACCGCAACGGTTGGACCGAAGGCCACATTTGGCACCTTGTCATCGGGCGGGCTGTACTGACCGAAGCCTGCTTGCTGCGGTTCAAAACCCGCGTTATGACCCCCTGATCAGTTCAGTCCAAAGGTGCCCCATGCGCGCAGAAATCCAGAATACCGTGGAGGCGATTGAGAAGTCGCTGGCCCTGCTTGCCCAGCGGATGGATCGTGAAACCGCGCCGCATCGGCTGGAAGAATTCAATGCCCGTGTCGAGGACCCCACCTTGTGGGATGATCCCGAGGCGGCCCAGAAGCTGATGCGCGACCGCCAGATGCTGGTGGATGCGATGGCCAATTACGACAGCATCAATCAGGAACTGTCAGACAATCGCGAACTGATTGAGCTGGGCGAGATGGAAGACGATGCCGAGGTTGTGGCCGAGGCGGAAGCGGCCCTCGTCAAGCTGAAGGACAAGGCTGCCCAGAAAGAGCTGGAGGCGCTGCTGGATGGTGAGGCCGATGGCAATGACACGTTTCTGGAGATCAATGCTGGCGCCGGTGGGACAGAGTCCTGCGACTGGGCCAACATGCTGGCGCGCATGTATGTCCGCTGGGCCGAAAAGAAGGGGTATAAGGTCGAGCTGCAGTCAGAGCAGGCGGGTGATGAGGCCGGGATCAAATCCGCCAGCTACAAGATCAGTGGCCATAACGCCTATGGCTGGCTGAAATCGGAAAGCGGTGTGCATCGATTGGTGCGGATTTCGCCGTTTGACAGTGCAGCCAAGCGCCACACGTCGTTTACGTCGGTCAAGGTGTATCCGGTCGTCGATGACAATATCGAGATCGAGGTGAACCCGGCGGATATTCGTATTGATACCTATCGGTCCTCGGGTGCCGGTGGCCAGCACGTCAACACCACCGATTCCGCCGTGCGGATCACCCACCACCCAACGGGCATCGTGGTGACAAGTTCCGAAAAATCCCAGCACCAGAACCGCGATATCGCCATGAAGGCGCTGAAATCGCGTTTGTACCAGATCGAGTTGGATAAACGCTCTGCCCTTGTCAATGAGGCGCATGAAAGCGCGGGTGATGCAGGATGGGGCAACCAGATCAGGTCTTATGTGCTGCAACCCTACCAGATGGTGAAGGACCTGCGAACGAGTTACGAGACATCCGACACCAAGGGTGTTCTGGATGGCGATCTGGATGGTCTCATGGCCGCAACGCTGGCGATGGATATGTCCGGCAAGGGCCGGGAAGCCGCGAACGCCGAATAGCTTGCCAATCCCGTCCTGCCGGGATTGGATGTCGGCATGGGAGAGTTTCTGGAATGGGATGCGTATCGACTGTCTGCCGCAATCGCGGCGGGGCAGATCACAGCCGTTGAACTGATGCGCGCGACGCTGGATCGTGTGGCGCTGGTGAACCCATCGGTGAACGCCATCGTATCCTTACGCCCAGAGGCGGAGCTGATGGCCGAAGCGCGGGCAGCGGATATGGTTCCTGCCAAGGGTCCGCTGCACGGGATGCCGATGGCGGTGAAGGATCTGGCCAATGTGGCGGGGTTGCCGACCTCGATGGGATCGCCCCTGTTTGCGGGCAAGCCTGCGCCGACGAGCGACATCATGGTGCAGCGGATGCAGGATGCGGGCGCCATCATCATCGGCAAGACCAATACGCCGGAATTCGGATTGGGCAGTCACACTTACAATCCGGTGTTCGGGGCGACTCAGAACGCGTTGCTGCCGGGCTGTACGGCTGGTGGATCGTCGGGTGGGGCTGCAGTGGCGTTGGCGACGCGTATGGTCTGTCTGGCGGATGGATCGGATATGATGGGCAGTCTGCGCAATCCTGCGGGTTGGAACGGTGTTTACGGGATGCGGCCCACATGGGGGCCGGTCCCGGCAGAGCCTGTGGGTGATATGTTTTTGCACCAGCTATCCACCAATGGCCCCATGGCCCGCTGTCCGCGTGATGTAGCGATGCTGCTGGATGTGCAGGCGGGCGCTGATCCCCGCCAGCCCTTTGGGTTGCCGGATGAGCCGTTCATGGACCATGTGCAGGCGGATGTGGCCGGACGCCGGATTGCCTGGCTGGGTGACTGGGGTGGCGCCTATCCGATGGAGGCGGGTGTGCTGGAGGCTTGTGCCGAAGGGGTTGCCCGGTTCGCGGATGCGGGGTGCGTGGTTGAGGAGGTGTCGCCGCCTTTTGATGCTGCTGCGTTGTGGGAGGCGTGGATCACGCTGCGGTCCTGGGCCGTCGCGGCGAAGTTGGGCCCGATCTATGATCAACCGGCGATGCGCGATCAGTTGAAACCGGAGGCGGTGTGGGAGGTGGAGCGTGGGCGCGCCCTGTCGGGGGCGGAAATCCAGCGCGCCAGTGCGATCCGGTCGGACTGGTTCCGGGCTGTGGTCAGATTGTTTGATGAATATGATGCGTTTGTCCTGCCTACCGCGCAATGCTGGCCGTTTCCGGTGGACTGGGATTGGCCCAAGGAAGTGGGTGGCGTGATGATGGAGACCTATCACCGCTGGATGGAAGTGGTCGTGCCTGTCAGCCTGATCGGGTTGCCATGCCTCGCCGTGCCGATGACCGGACCGCGCCCGATGGGCTTGCAAATTGCCGGGCGTCCGCGCGATGATATCGGTGTGCTGCAATTGGGGGAGGCTTGGCATGGCATCAGCTGACACAATGAGCGGCGGGGCCGCGCGGCCCGAGATCCAAGTTTTGCACCTTGCGGATATCGGTGCGGTGCTGCGCGCCGGGCTGGCCGATTTCCGGCGTGCGCCGCAGTTCGGCCTGTTTTTCAGCGCGGTCTATGTGCTTGGCGGGTTCTTCATGCTGTGGCTGGGGGCAGGGCATGTGACATGGACCTTGGCGACCTCGCTGGGCTTTCCGCTGCTGGCACCCTTTGCGGCGGCGGGGCTGTACGAAGTCAGCCGCAGGATGGAGAAGGATCAGCCATTGGAGTGGGGTGGTGTGCTGGGCATCGTCTGGGCCGAACGCACACGCCAATTGCCGTGGCTGGGCGCGATCATTGTGATCTACTTCCTGTTCTGGACCTTTCTGGCCCATATGCTGTTTGCCCTGTTCATGGGGCTTTCGACGATGACCAATGTGTCGGAAAGCTGGGATGTGTTTTTCACAGTTAACGGGCTGATGATGATTGGGGTCGAACTGGTGGTGGGGGCGGTGCTGGCGTTCTTGCTGTTCTCATTGACGGTTGTGAGCCTGCCCTTGGTGCTGGACCGCGAGGTGGATTTTGTTACCGCCATGCTGGTTAGCATGCAGACAGTGCGGGCCAACCTGCTTGTGATGCTGGTCTGGGCAGTGCTGATTGCGGTGTTGACCCTGCTGGCGCTGCTGCCGTGGTTTCTGGGATTGATGATCGTGTTGCCGGTGCTGGGGCATGCAACATGGCACCTGTACCGAAAGGCATTGGCCTGATTTTGCACCTTCTTCTGCTGATTTCTTAGTTATGTTGATCGCAGGTGGATCAGTGGCGGGGGCTGTGTGTTGACATTCGCTGGGTGCATTCCACTGTGGAACGCAAAACGGAGTGTTCCATGGAGTTTTCACATCTTGTCGCGTTTAACGTGGCGCTGATTGCCGCCATTGTCAGCCCGGGTCCGGCGCTGCTGGTTGCGATCAGGACGACATTGAGTTCAGGCAGGCAGTCAGGTGTGATAATCGGCCTCGGTTTGGCGATGGTTGCGTCACTGTGGACGCTTGCCGCCCTTCTTGGGCTTGAGGCGATCTTTGTCTTGTTTCCGTGGGCCTATACGCTGGTCAAGACGCTGGGTGCTGCATATCTGATCTACATCGCCTATGGCATGTGGGTCGGCGCGCGTGACCCGATCAAGTCTACCGACGCCAAGGCCGGCAACGCGTTCTGGCGGGGTGTGATGATCAATATCCTGAACCCGAAATCCGTGCTGTTTGCGGCGGCGGTTCTGGTTGTCATCTTTCCGCCGGGCATGACGATGGCCGAGAACGCGCTTGTCGTTGTCAATCATCTGGCTGTCGAGACCATGTTCTATACCGGGCTTGCCTTTGCCATGAGCAGTGTCGCCGTCAGCAGGGCATATATGCGGGCAAGGCTGTATATTGACCGTTTTGCAGCCTGTGTGTTGGGCGGCTTGGGTTTGCGGCTGTTGTTCAGCAGGTAAGCGCCGTTGCAGGCAGACACACGAAGAAGGGCGCCACGAGGGCGCCCTTTCTAAACCGGATTGGTCACCTGATCAGCTTTTGGGCTTATCAGCAGATGCCGCGGCAGGTGCTGAAGCCGGTGCCGCAGTCGTTGGCATTTTCTTGGCACCTGTTGCCAGCGGATCGTCCTGACGCTGCACGGAGCCTTCGAAATGGGCGCCGCTTTCGATGGCGATTGTTTTGTGGATGATGTCGCCCTCGACCCGTGCGGTCGATGTCAGGCGGACCTTGAGGCCGCGCACACGGCCTACGACGCGGCCATTGACCACAACATCGTCAGCAACGACTTCGCCCTTCACCGTGGCGCCTTCGCCGACGGTCAGGAGGTGTGCGCGCACGTCGCCTTCGACCTGGCCTTCGACATTCACGTCACCGGTTGTCTTGATGTTACCGGTGATCAGCAGATCGGCAGAAAGTACCGATGCAGGCGGCTTGGCTGCTGGGGCACCTGTTTTGGCTGGTGCGGTTTTGGCAGCTTCCGCATTGTCGGCCGCTTTTGGGCCGGGTTCGTTGATTTTGGATTTAGAAAACATTTTGTCCCGCTCTTATATAGATCATTGGGTTGACTGGCTCGCCCCCAACGCGAACCTCGTAGTGAAGGTGTGGTCCTGTTGACCGTCCGGAATTGCCCATAGCACCAATTCGCTCGCCACGCGAGACTCTTTGACCCACGGTGACATCCATGGAGTTCAAGTGTGCGTATCTTGTCTCAATTCCGAATTCGTGCCGGATCTTGATCAGGCGTCCATAACCTGATGACCAGCCAGCATGGGTTACAACGCCATCCGCGGTCGAATAGATCGGCGTGCCGATCGGGCCGGCAAAGTCGGTGCCCGAATGCATCCGCCCCCAGCGCGGCCCAAAGCCGGATGTGAAGCGGAAGTTCGATTTGACCGGGATCGAGAACGGGGCCTTTTCGGCGGCAATCCGGTAGAGGTTGATCCGGTCCATGGAGGTCAGGATGGCGTTTGCCCGCAATGCATCGGGGTCCGGCGTGCCGCCGCGTGTCGAGAATTGCAGCGGTGTCAGCGGCCCGCCGGTGCCTGAATAGCCGCGCCGCACCTGACTGATCAGGTTTTCAGGGTTCATGCCAGCGGCCCGGAACATCTCATCCAGAGGTTCGACCGAGACCAGCATCGCCTCTTCCAGTTGGCGGAAGATCTGGTCGTTGCGTTCCTGCAGCAGGCGCAGTTCCAGTTCCATTTCCTGCGCATGGTCGATGGCGAATTCGGCATCAGCCGCGATCATGTCGCGTTCGGCGGCGGTTTCGGCCAGGGCGTTTGCCAGTAGATCGACGGTGCCTGCCGCATCTTCGCTGAGTGCTGCGACGGTGGGTCCGTCGGTTTCGGCGGTCAGTTCGGCCAGTTGGTCGCGCACTTCTTCACGGGCGCGCATGGTGTCGCGCAATGTGGCCTGCACGACCTCAAGCCCGGTTTCCAGTTCGCGCCGCTTTTCTTCGGTGGCCAGAAGTTCCGATTGCATGATCGAAATCTGTTGCAGCGCGGAATTGAACCGTTCCTGTGCCGCCAGCGCCTCGGCCGCGCGCATGTCCCGTTCGGACGAAAGCGCATTGAGCCGCTGTTCATAGGTCATCTGGTCGCGTTGTGCCTGCGCGCGGAAGTTACCGGCGCCGATGCTGTCCATCAAAAGGATCGCTGTGGCAACGATTGTCCAGGCGACAACGATGGTACATCCTGTCCAGCCCACCAGCTGTGTTTCCGGTGTCAGCCGAATGAACCGTGTTTCGGTGTCAGAGCGCAGAAAGAGACGTCTTTCTGGAAACACCCGTTCCAATAGCGCGTGAATTCTTACTGTAAGTCGTGATCGCACGATGCGTTTCCCGTCCCGTCCCATTTAAACCGGTCCCCCAACCGGTGTCGTCATACTCTGTTAGACAGACAGACCAGGTGCTGCAAGATTTTTGAGCAGCAGTGGGGGATTTGCGCTGTCCACGCCCCGTTTGCGCGGGCTTTTGCCGATCTTTCGCGGCTTTGTTGTGTCTAAACTTTGGCTTTCGCGGCAAGCGGCCAATAAAAGTCCGGTGGTATCCCCGCCTCGGCCCGTTTTTCTTCGTTGAAGGGTGGTTTGAGACCGCCGTGAAAGTATTTGCGCACGAGGTCGTGGAAGACCCCGGTGGGGTCCAGGTCGTGCCGCCCGCACAGGAAATGGAACCATTTGGAGCCATAGGCGACGTGGTGAACCTCTTCTGCGTAGATCACTTCGAGCGCTTCGACGGCCTGGGTCAGTTTGGCCTGTTTGAAGATCTTGATCATGCCGGGGGTCACGTCCAGCCCGCGTGCCTCAAGCACCATCGGCACCACGGCCAGCCGCCCCATCAGATCGTCAGCGGTGTCTTCGGCGGCCCGCCACATGCCCGCATGGGCGGGCAGGGCGCCATAATGGCTGCCAAGTGCTTCAAGGCAGTCGCACATCAGGTTGAAGTGTTTTGATTCTTCGTCCGCCGCCTTGACCCAGTCGTCGTAGAAGCCAATCGGCAGTGTGGTGTCGGTGAAGCGCGCGATGATGTCCCAATGCAGGTCGACTGCGTTCAGTTCGATATGGGCGACGGCGTGCAAAAGTGCTGTGCGCCCCGCCTCTGACCCCGGTTTGCGATGGGGAACATCGCGCGGGTCCAAAAGGTCCGGCTTGGCGGGGCGTGACGGGCGCGCGGGTGGTTTGGCTTGGCCGATGGCCGGGGTCTGGCCTGCGTGCCGTGCCGCCTGCCACTCCGCCGCGTATTTGCGCGACAGGGCTGTTTTTTCGCGGCCATCGGCGGTGGTCAGCACCGCGACGGCCATTTCCGCCAGTGTCACAGCGCGCGGACCGCATCAAGCACCGCGTCCACATGGCCGGGGACTTTTACCTTGCGCCAGACCTGCATGATTTTGCCGTCGGCACCAATCAGAAAGGTCGCCCGTTCGATGCCCATATATTTCTTGCCATACATGTTCTTTTCGACCCAGACGCCATAGCGTTCG
Source organism: Yoonia sp. SDW83-1 (assembly GCF_046762885.1). Classification (NCBI taxonomy): domain Bacteria; kingdom Pseudomonadati; phylum Pseudomonadota; class Alphaproteobacteria; order Rhodobacterales; family Paracoccaceae; genus Yoonia; species Yoonia sp. SDW83-1. The sequence continues at coordinate 264,316 of NZ_JBKQXO010000005.1, read as the reverse complement.
CATACATCGCCTTCTTCATCGGACAGCAAGGCGATCTTCAGCTCGTGTTTCGCGATGAATTTGTCGTGCTTTTTCACACTGTCCTTGGAGACACCGAGGATCACGGTATTCAAACCATCGAAGGCGGCGACATTGTCAGTAAAGCCAATCGCCTCTTTGGTGCAGCCGGGCGTGTCGTCCTTGGGGTAGAAATACAGCACGACGTTCTTGCCACTGAAATCTGACAATTTCACAATTTCGCCTCCGTCGCGTGGCAGGCTGATGTCGGGGGCGGTGTCACCCACGGCGGGATTTGTCATTTGGGCATCCTTTTGCAGTAACGCGTTTTCGTGGTTTTGTTTTAGCCCGCTACGGGCAAAGATAAAGGGTATGTTGACGCGGTGAGCGGAGCTGATGTGACAGAGGCCGAAAAAACCGACGACCCAGAGGTGGCCGCTGCGCCGCGCCCCGTTTGGCATCATTGGTTGTTCTGGGTGCGTGCCTTTGTCTGGTTATCGCTGACGCCGATCTTTTTTGCGGCTGCTGCTGGCATTATTTTGCTGGAACGCGATGTCAGCGCGCCGGACTGGATTGTTGACCGGATCGAGGCGCGGGCGGCGGAGTTGTTGAATGGTGGCGATCTGCGTTTTGGCGAGATCAGCCTGAATGTCGGTCGTGATCTGCACCCGACGGTTCGCCTGACGGATGTGCAGTTGCGCGATGCCAATGGCACCTTGATCAGCCGCGTCCCTGTCGCCGAAGGTCTGATGTCGCCCCGTGGTCTGATCATTCAGCGCGAGGTGCTGCTGCAAGAGATCAGAGTGACCGGTGCCCAGATCAATCTGCGCCGGGCACGGGACGGATCGGTGGCCGTGGCATTTGGATCAGGCGCGCCGACGACCGGGCAGGCGGAATCCTTGGCGGAACTTCTGGATCAGGCGGATGCCTTGCTGGAGCGTCCACAACTGGAAGCGCTGGAGATTGTCGAGGCCGGTGGCCTGATCGTGAACTTCGATGATGCCCGTGCCCGCCGCAGCTGGGTCGTGGATGGCGGCAACCTGACGCTGGACCTGCGTGGCGGTGAAACCGCGCTGCGTGGTGAATTTGCCCTTTTGTCCGGGCGGGCAGAGGTCACAACGGTTAATCTGTCCTATCGCAGCCCGCGCGGAAGCCGGTCTGCACAACTGGGTCTGAATATCAGCGATGCCGTCGCCAGTGACATCGCCACACAATCCCCCGCACTGAGTTGGCTGAGTGATGTGGACGCCCCGATCACCGCCGCCTTGCGTACCGAGCTGGATAGCGAGGGCGCGCTGGGGCCGTTGAACGGTGTGCTGGAGATCGGGGCGGGTGCCTTGCAGCCCAACCCGGCCACCCAGCCGGTGAAGTTTGACGCGGCCAAGGCCTATCTGACCTATGATCCGGCGCGCGACAGGATCGCGTTCAGCGACATATCGCTTGAAACCGAATGGGGTCGGTTGCGGGCCACTGGGGATGCCTATTTGCGCGAATTTCGCGATGGGTTGCCGCAGGCATTGCTGGCACAGTTTCGTCTGACCGATGTCGCGGTCAATCCGGCAGAGCTATATGATGCGCCGGTGACGGTGGCTGAGGCGGCGGTAGATGTCAGGCTTCGCTTTGCCCCGTTTGCGGTTGATGTCGGCCAGTTGGTTTTGACCGACGGCCCGACCCGTGTATCCGCGACAGGCGAGGTCAGGGCCACGGATGCAGGCTGGCGCGTGGCGATGGATGCGTCGATTGATCAAAGCCCGGTTGTGGATTTGCTGCGTTATTGGCCGGTCAGCGTCAAACCCCGGACCCGTGGCTGGTTCGAAAAAAACGTGACTGAAGGCCGGATTGTGGATGCTGTGGCGGGTTTGCGGATTGCGCCGGGTTCTGCCCCCCAGTTTGCGACTAATTTTGGTTTTGACGGTGCCAGGGTGCAGTTCATGCGGACCATGCCGCCGATTGATGACGGCACCGGCACGGTGTCGATTATTGGCAAACGTCTGGTCATTGCCTTGGATGACGGTATTGCGGCACCGCCCCAAGGTGGGCAGATGCAATTGGCGGGGTCGGTCTTTGCGATCCCGGAAATGGGCGTCCCCAATCCGCCGGCCGTGCTGGATCTGCGCATTGCCAGTTCGGCCACTGCGGTGCTTTCGGTGCTCAACCAGCGCCCGTTTGAGTTTCTGGACAAGGCCAACCTGCCAGTGACACTTGTTGATGGTCGCGCGCGTGTCGATGGCCGGATCGAGATGCCGTTGAAGCCGCGCATCACCAATGAAGAGATCAGTTTCAACATGGCCGCTGACCTGACAGGTGTCCGCAGCGAGGTTCTGGTGCCGGGCCGCAGGCTGGCCGCGCCGCGCATGCGGGTTGCGGCGGATCGTGGTGGCCTGACCGTGGGCGGGCCGGTGCGCGTGGGTGACGTGCCGGTGGATGTTGTCTGGTCCAAGGCGTTCGGCCCTGAACATGCGGGCCAAAGCCGGTTGCAGGGTGAGGTGGAACTTTCGGAGCGGTTTCTGGATGAGTTCGGTATTGCCTTGCCGCCCGGTTCTGTCCGTGGGGCAGCGATGGCCGATCTGACGATTGATTTGCAAACCGGCGCGCCACCGCGTTTTTCACTGCAGTCGGATATGCGGGGGCTGGGTGTTGGCATTGCCGCCTTGAGTTGGGACAAGGCCCCGGATCAAACCGGTGAGTTGCTGGTGGAAGGATCGTTGGGACCGGTGCCGGAGATTGCGACCCTCGCGATCCGCGCGCCGGGGCTGGAGGCGGATGGCCGTGTTGATCTGAATGCAGATCGTCAATTGGAGGCCGCGCGGTTTGAGCGTTTGCAGGTGGACAACTGGCTGGATGCGGCGATTACCCTGCGCGGGCGTGGTCCGGGCCAACCGGTGGGAGTGGAAATTGATGGTGGTACGGTCGATCTGCGCCGCGCGCGGTTTGGTCCGTCGCAAGGGCAAGGCGGTCCGGTGCAGATCAGGCTGGACCGGTTGCAGGTGTCCGAGGGTATTGCGCTGACCGGTTTTCAGGGTGATTTCAATGGTGCTGGCGGGTTTTCAGGCCAGTTCAGTGGTCAGGTCAACGGGGCGACGCGGGTGCGCGGGTCAGTTGCCCCCCGAAACGGGCGGTCAGCCGTCCGGCTGGTCAGCGATGATGCTGGCGGTGTGGCGCGGGCTGCGGGATTCATGCGCAATGGTTTGGGCGGATCGCTTGATCTGACGCTGTTACCAGCGGGCGGTGCAGGCAGTTTTGACGGTATTCTGGCCGTGCGTGGTTTGCGGGTGCGCGATGCCCCGACGATGGCCGCCCTGCTGGATGCGATCAGCGTGGTGGGGTTGTTGCAACAGCTGGACGGGCAGGGCCTGTCCTTTGACGAGATTGACGCGCGGTTTCGGCTGACCCCGGCGCAGGTGATCGTGACCGAAGCCAGTGCCGTGGGTCCTGGTCTTGGCATTTCGGTGGATGGCATCTACACGCTGGCCAGCAAACAACTGGACCTGCAGGGCGTCGTGTCACCATTTTACCTCGTGAATTCAATCGGATCAGTTCTGACCCGTCGGGGTGAGGGGTTGATCGGGTTCAACTTTAACATCACTGGCTCCGCCATCGCCCCTATCGTGAGCGTCAACCCGCTTTCGGCACTGACGCCGGGGATGTTCCGCGAGATTTTCCGCCGTCCAGCCCCGGTGATCGGGCAATGAAACTCAGTGAATTCGATTTTGAGCTGCCCGAGCGGCTGATCGCGACCCGCCCTGCGCGCCCCCGGTCATCGGCGCGGCTGTTGCTGGCGGAGGGCGATGCGATTGCCGACCGGATCGTGTCGGACCTGCCGGAGATTTTGCGCCCCGGTGATCGGCTGGTGCTGAATGATACCAAGGTGATCCCGGCACGTCTGACGGGTTTGCGCCACCGGACGGGCGAGGCGGGTGCGACATCGGCCCGGATCGAGGTGACCTTGCTGGAGCCGCAGGCGAATGGCGATTGGGCGGCGTTGGTCAAACCACTGAAGAAAATCCGGGATGGTGAGATCATTGTCTTTTCCGGTGGGTTGTCTGCCACAGTGATGGGCCGGGCGGATGGCCAAGCTTACCTGCATTTCAACCTGTCTGGCGACGATTTTGATGCCGCGCTGACAGAGGTCGGGGCGATGCCCTTGCCCCCCTACATCGCGGCCAAGCGTCCGGCGGATGAGGCCGACAAGCAGGACTACCAGACCTATTGGGCGCGCCGGTCAGGGGCTGTGGCGGCCCCCACCGCGTCGCTGCATTTTGATGGCCCGCTTCTGGCGGCCCTTGAGGCCGGCGGCGTGCAGTTCACTCATGTGACATTGCATGTGGGGGCGGGCACGTTTCTACCGGTCAAGGTGGATGATGTGCGCGATCACAAGATGCATGCGGAATGGGGCGAGGTGACCGCGACTGCGGCGGAAGAGATCAACGCCACCAAAGCGGCTGGTGGCCGGGTCATTCCCGTGGGCACCACGGCGCTGCGCCTGATCGAGAGTGCGGCGACGGATGGTGTGCTGCAACCATGGGACGGGCCGACGGATATCTTTATCACGCCGGGGTTTCAGTTTCAGATTGCCGATGGGTTGATGACGAATTTTCATTTGCCCAAGTCGACGCTGATGATGCTGGTATCCGCACTGATGGGGGTCCAACGGATCAGGGCGATTTATGCCCATGCGATTGCCCGGGAGTATCGTTTCTTTTCCTACGGGGATGCGTCGCTTTTGTTGCCGACTAAGGACTAAAACCTTCAAAGGCGCGAACAGGCGCGACCGCGTCGTTTTCATGTGATGAATTGGTAAGGGAATCGTGAGATAGCCCGGTTCTGCCAGTTATTGAAAGGGCATGAAATGTTTCAGGTTTTCGCCGGTTCATGGGCCCTTTTTCTGGGGATGTTCATGCTGATGATTGGCAACGGCCTGCAGGGCACGTTGCTGGGCCTGCGGGGCGATATCGAAGGGTTCAGCACGTTCAGCCTGTCGGTTGTCATGTCGGCCTATTTTCTGGGGTTTCTGTTCAGTTCCCGCTATACGCCGGAGCTGATCCGGAGGGTCGGTCATGTGCGCGTCTTTGCGGCGCTGGGGTCGATGATATCGGCTGTGCTGATCCTCTATCCGGTGCTGGTTGAGCCCTGGGCCTGGACTATTGGCCGGGTCATCATCGGGTTTTGCTTTTGCGGTGTCTACATCACCGCCGAAAGTTGGCTGAACGATGCGTCGTCAAACGAGACGCGGGGCAAGGCGCTGTCGCTTTACATGATCGTGCAGATGGCCGGGATCGTGTTTGCCCAGTGGATTGTCAGCCAAGGTGATGTGTCGGGCTATGCGTTGTTCATCATCCCGTCGGTGCTGGTGTCGCTGGCCTTTGCCCCGATCCTGTTATCGGTGCGTCCGATGCCTGCCTTTGCCTCGACCAAGCCGATGACGATCCGGCAGGTGATCAACGCCTCACCGCTCGCCTGTTTCGGGATGTTCATGCTGGGCGGCGTGTTTGCCGCGCAATTCGGTATGTCGGCGGTTTATGGTAATCGGGTCGGCTTGACTGTTGGCGAGATTTCGCTGTTCGTTTCAGCGATCTATATCGCGGCACTGGTCCTGCAATATCCGATTGGCTGGCTGTCAGACCGGATGGACCGCCGCGTCCTGATCATCTGGATTTCGCTGTTGGGCGGGTCCGGATCGTTGATCGCTTTTCTGATCCCCGGAAACTATGCGCTGATCCTGATCAGTGGTGCGATTGTGGGTGGCACATCGAACCCGCTTTATGCCCTTCTGATCGCCTATACCAATGATTATCTGGAACGCGAGGATATGGCCGCAGCCTCTGGCGGGTTGTTGTTTATCAATGGGTTAGGGGCGATTATGGGGCCGCTGATTGTCGGGTGGATGATGGACGGGCTGGGCGCCAACGGGTTCTGGCTGTTCACCGCGATCCTGATGCTGACGGTTGGGTTTTACGGGCTTTATCGGTCAACGCAGCGGAGCCGCAAGACCATGGATACCGAGGCCGTGCCTTATGCCGCTGTTTCTGCGGCATCGACCCCCGTCGTGGCTGAGGTGGCACAGGAGGTCTATATCGAGGCGGAAGAGGAGGTCGGGCCGGAGGGAAATGCTCAACCACTGTGACATATCGAAAGATCACGTGATCGATGGTGGAAACTGCTACCTTGCAAGGCTTTGATTTCTCTGCTTCCCTGACGTCAGGGGGACGCGATTAAGGAGTGGTGCCGTGGCAACCGCAGACGAAATTCTGGCTTTTTGGCTGGATGAATGTAACCCCTCAGACTGGTATCGGTCGGATCCTGATTTCGATGCGATGATCCGCGAGAGATTTGAAGAGACCTGGAAGCAATCCTATGAGGGTGCGCTGGGGCTTTGGCTGACCTATCCGTCGGGCACGCTGGCCTATATCATCCTGACCGACCAGTTTCCGCGCAATATGTTCCGCGACGACGACAAGGCGTTTTCGACCGACCAATGTGCCCTGGCCGCGGCCAAGATGGCGATCGATCGCAATTGGGATATGAAGATCGATGAACCGGCCCGGCAGTTTTTCTATCTGCCGCTGATGCATTCAGAGAACCTGTGTGATCAGGACCGTGCGGTCAGGCTGATCCACACCCGGATGCCGGAACACGGATCGGGCAATGAACAGCATGCCCAGGCACATAGGCAGGTGATCCGCGATTTTGGTCGTTTTCCCTATCGTAACAATGCGTTGGGCCGCAAGACGACCCCGGCTGAACAGGCCTTTCTGGATGCGGGCGGTTATGGTGCGGCGATACGGGCGGTCCAGCAGGACGCTGGTTGATCCGCTTTGCACGGATTGATTAGCGGCTATGACGCAAGGTCACTAGAGGTTCGGCGGAAAGTAGTTTAACGTTCAACCAAATTGCATTTGGAGGGCGTTTGCATGGCTGCGAAGAACTTTGACTTGATCGTGATTGGTGCGGGTCCGGGCGGCTATGTCGCAGCGATACGCGCCGCACAACTGGGCATGAATGTCGCCGTTGTGGAGCGCGAGCATCTTGGCGGTATCTGCCTGAACTGGGGCTGTATCCCGACCAAGGCGATGTTGCGGTCATCCGAAGTTTTCCACCTGATGCATCGTGCCAAGGAATTTGGCCTGAAGGCGGATGGTATTGATTACGATCTGGACGCGGTGGTCAAACGTTCGCGCAAGGTGGCGGGTCAGTTGGCGGGTGGTGTCGGCCATCTATTGAAGAAGAACAAGGTGACCGTCGTCATGGGCGACGCAACGATACCGGCCAAAGGTAAAGTGTCGGTTAAGGGTGAGAAGGGTGTTGAGGAGCTGACCGCCAAGAACATCATTCTGGCCACCGGCGCCCGTGCCCGCGAATTGCCGGGGCTTGAGGCCGATGGTGATCTGGTCTGGACCTACAAGCACGCGCTGGTGCCCCCGCGGATGCCCAAGAAGCTGCTGGTCATCGGGTCCGGTGCCATCGGGATCGAGTTTGCCAGCTTCTATAACACGTTGGGCTGCGAGACGACTGTGGTCGAGGTCATGGACCGTGTTCTGCCGGTTGAGGATGCCGAGATTTCCGCCTTTGCCAAGAAGGCCTTTGTCAAGCAGGGCATGAAGATCATGGAGAAATCCATGGTCAAGCAGCTGGACCGTGCCAAGGGTAAGGTGACCGCCCATATTGAGGCGGGTGGCAAGGTCGAGAAGATGGAATTTGACACTGTTATCAGCGCTGTAGGGATCGTTGGTAATGTTGAGGGGCTGGGTCTGGAGGAACTGGGTGTCAAGGTGGACCGTACCCATGTTGTGACTGATGAATACTGCCGCACGGGTGTCGATGGTCTTTATGCCATTGGTGATATCGCTGGTGCCCCGTGGCTGGCCCACAAGGCATCGCATGAGGGTGTGATGGTCGCCGAACTGATCGCTGGCAAACATGCCCATCCGGTCAAGCCGGAAAGCATTGCGGGCTGTACCTATTGTCATCCGCAGGTCGCGTCGGTTGGCTATACCGAGGCGAAGGCCAAGGAGTTGGGCTTTGACGTGAAGGTGGGCCGTTTTCCCTTTATCGGCAATGGCAAAGCCATCGCGTTGGGTGAGCCTGAGGGCATGATCAAGACCGTTTTCGATGCCAAGACAGGTGAGTTGCTGGGTGCCCATATGGTCGGTGCCGAGGTGACAGAGCTGATCCAGGGCTATGTGGTTGGCCGTCAGTTGGAGACGACCGAAGAAGATCTGATGCATGCGGTGTTCCCGCACCCGACCTTGTCGGAGATGATGCATGAGAGCGTGCTGGATGCTTATGGTCGCGCAATTCATTTCTGAGGCGGGGATGGGTTAAAACCCATCTTACGGTGCCGCACGGTGGTGACCCAGTTTCAGGTGCCGAATCATGTGTTAATGCTGGTTTTGCAGGCAAAATGGGCTGTCGGCATCGCGTCGGGTTTGCGTCGGCAAAACGTCGGACCCCACCGTACGGTGGGGTTGGCTTAACGCAGCGCGCGGTTGGATGTGTAAACGGCGCGTTAAGGTTTTCAGCACGGGAGGTCGGACATGATCCGGGAGGCTGTTGCGGCGGATGTGCCGCAGATCGTGGCGTTGTTGCATGACGATCCACAGGGTGCGCGGCGCGAGAGCCTGTCGCCGGAGGTGCTGCCCCGCTATCAGTCGGCGTTCGCGCAGATTACCAGCGATCCGCAAGCCGTGTTGCTGGTGGCAGAGATGGACGGGGCCATAATCGGCTGTTTGCAGATGAACATGTTGGCAGGATTGTCCTATCAGGGTATCACGCGGGCCTTGATCGAGGATGTCCGTGTGGCGAAGACATATCGCGGGAAGGGGCTGGGGCGTCAGTTGATGGATGCCGCGACCGCGCTTGCCACGGCGCGCGGGTGCGGATTGGTGGAGCTGTTTGTCCATAACGAACGGGCGGACGCGCATGCGTTTTACGAGGCCTGCGGGTTTGAAGGGCAGCACCGCGGTTATCGTCGCCAATTGGATACGCCGGACTAGTCAGTGCGCGCCACGCCGATGATGTAGTTTTTCCCATAGGCTTTGGCGCATTTCGGGCAGGTCGTGTAGAAGAAATAGATTTCTTCCGATGTACTGCCTTTCGATTTCGCGAGATCCTTCATTTCTTCGTACCAGTTTCCGGCCTCGCGGTAGGGACCTTCGAAGACCTTGGTGATGAAGTTTCCGCTGAGATGCGTGGTTTCTTCGTTCCCGACGGGTTTGGAGATGGAAAACAGATGTTCGGCTTTCCAGGCTGACAGGTCGCGGCTCAGTACGATCATGTTGTCATTGTCTGACGCACCCGCGTCATCGATATGGGTTTGAACCCGGGTGAATACTGATCCCATGTTCAGCGGGATATGCATCGCGCTTTTGGTGGTGGCGCGGACAAAGGGCTTGTCCTTGAAATGCAGTTCTTGCCCGTCCCAGCCTTCGGGGTTGAATTTCGGGCAGCAGCCGGTGGTGTTAATGCTGTCGTCGAAATGTGGAAGTGCGTTGGTTTGCATCGGTGCCCCTCCTTCTTTGGTGGCATGCTATTCTAGCGGTGGAGGGGTCAGGATGGATTGAGATGCCTCAATGATCTGGGGGGCTTTGATCGATGTCCTGTAATTTGAAACAGTCATCGCAGATGCAATGCGTGATCCGGGTTTGATCCGGTCCCCCCTTGCGTGCAAATTCCTCGGTATCGAGCCAGTCATCGCCACCGATCGGCGCGAACTGAACCCGCTGACACCAACTGCACAGTCTGACAATCGGTCTGTCGTCCTTGGTGTCGAGCGGCAAATCCTGATGCCGCCGGAACAGGTTGATGGGCGGCCGGTCATGGGCTTCGACTTCGACAGATTGAAACAACACCTCGTCCTTAGTGCCTGAACCTGGCAATGCGCTGATTGTCTGGCGAATACGTCGCAGACGGGCGGGTGCATCACAGCGAAAGTCGAGGACCAACTGCGTGTCCGGCCGATCAACGACCCTTGCCACGACCTGTTTCAGTTGTTCCCTCAAGTCCGCCCCGCTGACATAATCAAAGAGGTTCTGGCCTATCAGTGTCTCCGCGCGCAAATCTGGAGCGTCGTTATGGCAGGCAAACGCATCCCAGTGTTTGCTGCCAATACTTGATATGTTTCCGTCACGATCGATGACGAAGGCGATCCCTTGCAATGCATCAAGACCATTGCGGTAGTCACCGGTTTTCATTCTTGTCCTCCCGATGTGAGCAGCTTGAGTTTAGGAAGCGCTGCGCGGGAGTTTATGACATTCATCAATCAGGGCATGGGTTTCGCTGAGATTGCGCCCCTTATTCGGTGATCGCGATTGGGCGGGTGCCGATGATGGTGTTGTCCTGTGCCATGTAATACCGCAATTCGTAATCCCCTGGCGCATCTGGCAGCCGTAGCGTAACCGGGTTGCCGTCGCGGGTGTAGCTGTAGGTTTCGTAGCGGTTATCGCCGGGTTTCGAGATGCCGATGAAATCAAGATTGTAGTCTGGTCCGTCCCAACCGACGATCAGGTCGTCGTTCATGGTGATGCTGTCGGGGGCGATCAGTTGCGCCTTGACCGGATTGATGGTGATCGGCTGCCGGAAGATGATCACGCTGTCCTGCCGTAACTGGTAGCGGATTTCGTATTCGCCGGGTTCGGGCGGCATCTGGAGCCCGAGGGGGCTGCCGTCGCGGGTGTAGGTGTAGTTGACATAGACGTTTTCCCCGACAGGCCCGACCGAGATGAAATCGAGGTTGTAGTCCGGCCCTTCCCATTCCAGGGTCAGTGTTTCGCCAGCATTGGCCCTGGCTGGTGCGCTGATGCTGGCCTTGACGGCTGTCACCTCGATCGGGCGGGTCATCAGGATGGTGTTGTCCTGCCGCAGGGTGTAGCGCAGTTCGTAGCTGCCGGGTTCGGTGGGCATTTCGACCTGTGCCGGGCTGCCATCGCGAGTGTAGCTATAATTGTCATAGCCTTCGCCGGGTTTGCCGACCGCGATGAAATCGAGATTGTAGTCGGGGCCGACCCAGTCGACCGCGACGGTGCTGCCTGCAACAGCGCTGTCGGGGGCGGTCAGGCTGACCTCTGCCGCAGTGACGGTAATGGGCCGCCGGGCGATGACTTCGTTATCTTGCCGCAGGGTGTAGCGGATTTCGTAGTTGCCCGGTTCGGGCGGCATTTCGACGCCGAGCGGATTGCCGTCGCGGGTGTAGGTGTAGTTGATGTAGTTGTTTTCGCCGGGTTCGCCGACCGCAATGAAGTCGAGATTGTAATCCGGTCCCGTCCATTCGACGGTGACGGTTTCGCCGACAATGGCGGTGTCCGGGGCGTTCAGCCCGACCTCTGCCTTGGTCACGGTGATGGGCCGGGTGGCGATCACGGTGTTGTCCTGCCGCATGGTGTACCGGATTTCGTAGTCGCCGGGCTCGGCGGGCATTTCCAGCCCAAGCGGATCACCGTCGCGGGTGTAGGTCAGGTTGATGTAGTTCCGTTCGCCGGGAACCCCGACCGCGATGTAGTCGAGATTGTAATCCGGACCCGTCCAGCCGACGGCCACGGTTTCACCTGCAATGGCGGTGTCGGGGGCTGTCAGGCTGACCTCTGGTGCTGTGACGGTGATCGGTTTGGTGGCGATCACCTCGCGGTCTTGCCGCAAGGTGTACCGAATTTCGTAGTCGCCGGGGATGGGCGGCATTTCGAGGCCGAGCGGGCTGCCCTCGCGCGTGTAGGTCAGGTTGATGTTGCCGTTTTCGCCGGGTTCCGAAACGGCGATGAAGTCAAGTTCGTAATCCGGTCCTTCCCAGCCGACGGTGACGGTTTCGCCTGCAATGGCAGTATCAGGCGCGGTCAGTTGCGCCTTGAGGTCAGTGACCTCAATCTCTTTACTGCCGATAACGGTTGCACTTTGCCGCATCCGGTAACGGATTTCGTAGATGCCCGGCTCTGACGGGAGTTCCAGGTCCAGTGGGTTGCCGTTGCTGGTCCGGACAGAGTTGATGGTGCTCGCCCCGCCGTCCTGCGCCAACACGATAATATCGCCGGGATAATCAGGTCCGGTCCATTCCACGCTGATGGTTTCACCGATGGCACCGGTATCCGGCGCAATGATGGTGGCGGTGACCGGTGTCACCGTAATCGGGGTTGATGCGATGATCTTGTTGGGCCGATCACGCAGCAGATAGTGAACCTCGTAATTGCCCGGGGTCGGTGGCAGGATGATTTCCGTGGGGTTGCCGCCGCTTGTGCGCGCGGTTGTGCGCGGGATTCTGTCATCTTGTTGCGTGATGATGATCTGGTCGCCGTCGCGGTTGGGGCCGGTCCAGTCCACCGCGATGATTGATCCGGCTGGTGCGCTTTCAGGGGCGCTGACGGTGGCGGTGGGCAGGGTTTCGGGGAAGATGACCGTGACTGTCACATCGCCGGGGCCTGAGATTGTGACCTCGGCTTCTGCTTCGGCCTCGTCCACGATCCGGTAGGCGGTGGCCTGATAGGTGCCTTCCGACACATCCAGTGTGAGCGGGTTGCCTTGTGTATCATCGGCGATCTGACCTGCTTCGCTGATGATATCCCAGATGATCGGATCCTCGACGAGCGGCCCGTCAGCGGTGCCGATCCGCGCCTCGAACGTGCCGGAGACGGTGGCGGGTTCCATCACCATGGCGGTCATGGCGAGGTCGAGTTCTGAGGCGTTGGCCGCTGTCAGGAACTGCCCGCCGGTTTCTTCGGCGATGCATTGCATTTGCGCCAGTGCTTCTGGGTCGTTCACGTCAAAGCCGATGACATGGGCGGTGAAGTCGATCCCGGCCTCTTCCAGCAGGCGCGCGGCGGCGCAAGGGTCAGGGTTGCAGGTTTCGACCCCGTCCGAGACGAGGATGACCGTGGCGCTGTCTTCGGTGTAGCGCAAAGCCTCTGCTGCCGCGATGACCGCATCGGTCATGGGTGTTTTGCCCAGCGGTTTGATCCCGTTCACGGCTGTCACGATATCGCCGACTGTGCCGGGGGCAGGGGCGACAATGGTTTCGATATCGGTGCAGTTGCCCCGTTCGCGGTGACCATAGACGGTCAGGCCAAGGCCCTGATCGGCTGGAAATTCGTCAAGCAAGGAACTGACCACCTGTTGTGCGATGGTGATCTTGGCTGTGCCATCAATCTGCCCCCACATGGAGCCTGAGCCATCCATCACCAGGATCGTGTTGGGCCGGTCCTGTGCGGCAGCGGCGGTGAAGAATGTGGTCAGCAGAATTGTGGATGCCAGAAAGCGCATGGGGGCCTCTTTGAAAATGAATATCTTGAAAACAATCACAAATCGGGTGCCGTTTCCAGCACTGGGCGGGATTGGTCCGGAATACCTTACCCCGGCGTCAACCTGACGTTGATTGTCGTCTGACGCAGCGTCCCTTTCCGCAAGGTCCCGATCTATCGGCCATTCACCATATCGCGGTCCGGTTTGTGTCCTATTTCGACCATCATTGATTTCTAACGCAGAGCCGGACAGTGTTGTCGCAAGTCGTAAATTTCCGAGTGATTGAGTGAGGTTGGTGTGGTGCAGACGGGCGCGCCCGGGGGGTGCTGTCGCCAGATCTTGAGAGAGTGAAAAGGCAGGTCATTGCCTGTCATGTGTGAAGAATGGAAGGGACAGAATGTCTAACAAATATACACTCGCAGCAGTTGCGTTTCTGGCAGGCGCTGGTGCAGCCCAGGCGCAGCAGGCCTGTACGGTTTATACCGTGCAGTCCGGTGATTCACTGAGCGGCATTGCCCGTGAGGCTTATGGCAGCATCAGCTATCAGAGCGTCTGGGATGCGAACCGGTCCGTGATCGGTAGCAATCCGAATGCGATTTCGGTCGGGATGGAATTGAAATTGCCCTGCGCCGATGGCTCTTTGCCGGGTTCCGGAACGGTGCAGGCCAGTGTCGTGGAACCGGTGCCTGAAGTGTCGAGTGATGGCCCCGTGACCATCCGCCTTGTGACCGGCACAGGTTATCCGCCCTACACCGATGAGGACATGGAGGGCGGCGGCATCTACACGCAGCTGGTCCGGGCCGCCATGGACACGATGGAGCCCCGCTATGAAACGGACATCGTGTTCGTCAATGATTGGGGTTCGCATCTGGAAACTCTATTGCCCGCCCGTGCTTTTGACGGTGCTTTCCCGTGGCTGCGTCCGAATTGTGAAGAGCCCGAAACGCTGACCGAGAATTCGAAGTTTCGCTGCGACGGTTTCCTGCATTCCGATCCGTTCTACGAGATCATCACGGGGGTGGTGACCCGTCGGGACGATCCATTGGGTGCAACCGACAACGCCGCTGACTTTACTGGCAAAACCATGTGTCTGCCCGCCGATTATTCTGACGTTGGCGCAACAAGTGTTGGTCTGGGTCGTGACGTTATGGAGTATGTCCAGCCGGTGAGCCCCGATGATTGCTTTACCGCGCTGATCGCTGGTGAGGTCGATGGCGTGTCATTGGTGACATCGCAGGCTGAAGACATCGCGCAGCGCATGGGCGTTGCCGATCAGGTCACGATCAATCCCAACCTGACGACGGCAAATGTGCTGGCAGTCTTTGTCGACAAAAACAACCCTGACGCGCCTGAAGTCATCGAAGCCCTGAATGCAGGTCTGAAGAATATCCGGGATTCGGGTGAGTGGTTCCAGACTGTGCGTTCCGGCTTTACTGCCTATTACGCGAACTGATCTGTTCCATCGGGACCGATGAAAGCATGGCCCGGCTGCAGCGATGCGGCCGGGCTTTTGCTTGTCATGATTATTTTGCACATGTTCGCGTAATGTTCTATATCCGGGGTGGCGGAATCGGATCGCGCTGCTATCTGGTAGGGCGTCACCCTGGGGGTCAGAATGGCTGAGCTGAAGAATATCGAAGTGCGCGGCGCGCGCGAACACAATCTGAAGAATATCGATGTGGATATTCCGCGTGATCAGCTTGTGGTCATTACCGGCCTTTCGGGGTCGGGCAAGTCGTCGCTGGCGTTTGATACGATCTATGCCGAGGGCCAGCGCCGCTATGTTGAGAGCCTGTCGGCCTATGCCCGCCAGTTTCTGGATATGATGGAAAAGCCGGATGTGGACCATATCAGCGGTCTGTCCCCGGCGATTTCGATTGAGCAGAAGACCACGTCGAAGAACCCCCGGTCCACTGTCGGCACGATTACCGAGATTTACGATTATCTGCGTTTGCTGTTTGCCCGTGCGGGCACGCCGTATTCCCCCGCGACCGGGTTGCCTATCGAGGCGCAGCAGGTGCAGGACATGGTGGATCGCGTGATGGCGATGGAACAGGGCACCCGCGGTTATCTGCTGGCCCCGATTATCCGCGACCGCAAGGGCGAGTATCGCAAGGAGTTTCTGGAACTGCGCAAGCAGGGGTTCCAGCGGGTCAAGGTGGACGGTGAGTTCTATGAGCTGGATCAGCCCCCGACCCTCGACAAGAAGTTTCGTCATGACATTGATGTGGTCGTGGATCGGATTGTCGTAAAAGAGGGGCTTGAGACCCGGCTGGCCGATAGTTTCCGCACCGCACTTGATCTGGCGGATGGGATTACGGTGCTGGAGACGGCCCCGACAGAGGGTGATCCGGAGCGGATTACGTTTTCGGAGAATTTCGCCTGTCCGGTGTCGGGGTTCACGATCCCCGAGATCGAGCCGCGCCTGTTTTCGTTCAATGCGCCGTTTGGGGCCTGTCCGTCCTGCGACGGGCTGGGGGTGGAGCTGTTCTTTGACGAGCAACTGGTTGTCCCTGATGTAACCTTGAAGATTGCCGATGGGGCGTTGGCGCCGTGGCGCAAGGGGAAATCACCCTATTTCCTGCAGACGATTGAAGCGATTGCCAAGCATTACGGGTTCAACAAGAACGCCCGTTGGAAAGATCTGGACCCCAAGGTGCAGCAGGTATTTCTGCGCGGATCGGGCGAGGAAGAGATCAAGTTTCGCTATGATGAGGGTGGCCGGGTTTATCAGGTGGAGCGCGCGTTTGAAGGTGTAATCCCGAATATGGAACGCCGTTATCGCGAGACGGACAGTAACTGGATCCGCGAAGAGTTCGAGAATTACCAGAATAACCGCAATTGCGGGACGTGCGGTGGGTATCGCCTGCGTGAGGAAGCATTGGCGGTGAAGATTGGCGGCCTGCATGTGGGGCAGGTCGTGCAGATGTCGATCAAGGAGGCGTTTGACTGGTGTCAGTCGGTGCCCGAAGCGCTGTCAAAGCAGAAGAACGAGATTGCTGTCGCCATCCTGAAGGAAATCCGCGAGCGGCTGGGATTTTTGAACAATGTGGGGTTGGAATATCTGACCCTGTCGCGCAATTCTGGCACGTTGTCGGGCGGTGAAAGCCAGCGGATCAGGTTGGCCAGCCAGATCGGATCGGGCCTGCAAGGGGTGCTTTATGTGCTGGATGAGCCGTCGATTGGCCTGCATCAGCGCGACAATGACCGGCTGCTGACGACGCTGAAGAACCTGCGCGATCAGGGTAATACCGTGATTGTGGTGGAACATGATGAGGAGGCGATCCGCGAGGCGGATTATGTGTTCGATATCGGCCCCGGCGCGGGTGTGCATGGCGGGCAGGTTGTGTCCAAAGGGACGCCTGCGGATATCATGGCTGATGCTGCGTCTATCACCGGGCAATATCTGGTGGGCACGCGGGAAATTCCTGTGCCTGCGAAGCGCCGCAAGGGCAAGTCCAAGAAGCTGACAGTGGTGAAGGCGACAGGCAACAACTTGCAGAACGTCACGGTGGATTTCCCGCTGGGCAAGTTCATCTGCGTGACAGGTGTGTCCGGTGGCGGCAAGTCGACACTGACGGTAGAGACGCTGTTCAAGAATGCCTCAATGAAGTTGAACGGGGCGCGGCAGACACCGGCACCTTGCGAGACGATCAAGGGGTTCGAGCATCTGGACAAGGTGATTGATATCGACCAACGCCCGATTGGCCGGACCCCACGGTCGAACCCGGCGACCTATACCGGGGCCTTTACCCCGATCCGTGATTGGTTCGCAGGGATGCCCGAGGCGAAGGCGCGCGGGTACAAGCCGGGCCGGTTTTCGTTCAACGTCAAGGGTGGCCGGTGTGAGGCCTGTCAGGGTGACGGTGTCATCAAGATCGAAATGCACTTTCTGCCGGATGTCTATGTGACCTGCGAGACCTGCAAGGGCGCGCGCTACAATCGCGAAACGCTGGAGATCAAGTTCAAGGGCAAGTCCATTGCCGATGTGCTTGATATGACAGTGGAAGATGCGCAGGCGTTCTTTAGCGCTGTCCCGTCGATCCGTGAAAAAATGGATGCGCTGATGCGCGTCGGGCTGGGCTATATCAAGGTGGGCCAGCAGGCGACGACCCTGTCAGGGGGTGAGGCGCAGCGCGTGAAGCTTTCGAAGGAGTTGGCAAAGCGGTCGACCGGTCGGACGCTGTACATTCTGGATGAGCCGACGACGGGCCTGCATTTCGAGGATGTGCGCAAGCTGCTGGAAGTGCTGCACGAATTGGTTGATCAGGGGAACTCGGTCATTGTGATTGAGCATAATCTGGACGTTGTGAAGACCGCCGATCATATCATTGATATCGGCCCGGAGGGTGGCGATGGCGGTGGCAAGATCGTCGCGACCGGTACGCCAGAGCAGGTGGCCGAGGTGGTGGAAAGTCATACGGGTCGCTATCTGAAAGATATGCTGAAGGTGCGCAAGGTGGCGGCTGAGTAAAACCTGAAGCAGCCGGGTGGCGAGATGTGGCCACCACGGCTGCCGGCGGTTGGTGATTGTCTGTTATTCGTAGGTGCGATCGAAACTGAAGCTAGTGCCGGTATCCGTTTCCATCCGGTCCGCATAGATTTCCTGCGGCGCGTCGTCGTCAAAGATGCCGTGAACGGTGACCGCGGTGCCAACCGCGACTGGCACCACGTTCGGCCCAAGATAGACCGGAATCTGGCCGGTATGATCCCTCAGGATGAATGTGTCTTCGTCGGCGATGCGGTCGACGATCCCGCTGACGGTCACGCGGTCCTGTTGGCCAAGTTCGGCAATTGTCTGTCCGGCGAAGAGGGATGTTGGTGCGGCGATGGCGATCGCGGCGATCCAGAATGTCTTTTTCATCGGGGTCCCCTTAATCCAACGCGATGCCAAGAAGCACAAGCGCACTGATGGCAACGGCCAGATAGACCCAGCCTGGCGCTGTGATGGTGATATCTGATTTCAGCTTTTCGCTGATGTTTTGGAATGTGACAGAATTTGGTTTCTGCTGTTCCACGTTATCCTCCTTTTCTGAGTGTTTCTGTAGGAAATAGATGGGAGCCTCGATCTTTCAGACAAGGCTTGGGTGGCATGGTCACCTGTGGATCGGCATGATTTTGCCCGTGGCGCGGAGTTGCTTCGGTGCTCATCGCGCGGCTGTCGCTTGCCGAACCGGTGTAATTGTGGTCAAATTTTCGATTTTTGGTCAGATTGCCGCATTCCAATGACGGGCGCTCAGACTAATTCGTAGCCAAACGTGTTAAAGGGATAGAATTCATGACCGCCGCCACCAAGAAACCGTATTCTGACCGCTCTTTGTTGACCCGCATCCTGTTCCGGGTGCCCATTCTGGGCCGCATGCTACGCGAGGTGTATTATGGTGATGCCGACAACATTTACTATTTCCTGTTCAGTGTCCTTGCGCTGTGGTTCCTGGCGATCCTGACCTGGGGCTATCCTGCGTTGATCGTTCCGATGCTGGGTGTCGTGCCTGCGATGTTTGTCGTTCTGGTCATGATCACGGTCGGCGAATAGCCGGAGTGTGCTGTAACACTGCTGGTGGGCATGTGAATTGCCTTGTTACCCTCGTTTGGCTATCGCGAGAGGAATGATGCTGTCTGGGTGATGCGATGAAGCATGCTATCGGTCTGATCTTTGGTGTGGTCCTTGCGGGGGCAGCGTTTGCCGAACCCGTCGTGCATGAGGTTGGGGCGTTTCGCGCGATTGAGGTGCAGGAGGATGTCCGGCTGAACGTGACCATGGGGCAGGCGCAAGCGGTCACGGCTGTGGCGCTGGATGGTGACGTGTCGAAGCTGCGGGTGCGGGAGTTTTTGCCGTGGCTTGTGTTTGACCGGAATACCCGCTGGTTCATCTTTCCCAAATGGCGCGATGATGTGCTGGAGGTGTCGGTCGAGACGTCAGTATTGAACGGGCTGAAGGCGTTTGATGGTGCGCGAGCCACGTTTGCCGGTAACGCGGGGGAGCGGCTTTGGGTTGAGGCGGGGGCCGGGGGGATGGTCACGGTCACCGATATCGAAGTGGAAGAGTTGACAATGGTGGCGCGCGATGGCGGCACCATCAATGCCGCCGGTAGCTGTGATACGATCACGATCCGCAATGAAGGTGAATTGGTCGATGCCAGCGGTATGACCTGCCAAAGTTTTGTCGTGCGTGGGGACCCGGACGGTGTTGTTCTACCGACCGGCGCTGTTGTGGTGGATGAACATCCTGCAAGCGGGAGCTGAGGGCATTCATCCCGTCAAATCGGTGGTGCCGGATGAGAGTGACGGGCAGATCCGCCAGCAGGTTTGATCAATCAGCTGTTTTTGAGCGGGCAGGTCCGAATGCCAAGCAGCGAATAGAGCGGGCAGGTGGATAACAGACCGGTCGCCAATGGCACGATGCCGATCAGATAGAGCCAGCTATAGGCGCCGTCGCGGTTCAAGAAGAAACCGATCAGAAGTGCGACGCCCAGAACGATGCGAAGCACACGGTCGAGAGTTCCTACATTCTTTGTCATGTTGTTTCCTTTTCTGTCGTACCGATGATTTGGTTGATGCAGAAAGGATAAATCGGATGGCCGCGCGGGTCTGTGACTTGGTCACGTTTCGCCCGCGAAGCTGACCAAACGTTTGAGTGCGTCCGCGTCCCGGATCACGACATGGCCCCGTTCGGTTGTGACCCAGCCGCGCCGAGCGAAACTGTCCAGACGGCGCGATATCACTTCGCGGGCCGATCCGATATGGCTGGCGATTTCGGTCTGTGTGGCCCGGACCTCGCCTTGATCAGCCATAGAAAGCAGGGCCTCAGCAAGTCGCGCCTCGACCCGTTGAAAAGCAACTTTTTCAAGTACATGCATGGTGTTTTGCATGCGCTCTGCAAATGCCTGGAACACCAGCGTCCGGAACATGGGTGTGCTGTCCATCAGATTTGTAAACAGCGTGCCGGGGATCAGGATGATCTGACTGTCCCGCGCTGCCAGACCCTCGCCGCTGTAAGGTTCACCCCCCAGCAATCCGAGCGTTGTCTGGACGCAGCTTTGCCCGGGTGTGACGCTGTAAAGCAGGATATCACGCCCGGTCGGCCCGATCAGATAAACGTCGATCTGGCCGCTGAGGACAACTGCGAAACCCTTTGCCGTCTGGCCGGGTTGGAAGACGATGTCGCCCTTTTGCAGGTTCAGTGGGTGGAGTTGCGCGAGTGCCTTTAAAGCCTCCGCCGGCAATCGGTTCCATGGAGGCTGGTCAAGCCAATTCATCCACGGTGCCGTTTTTCAAAGCGCGGGAGCATGGCCGAGAAATCCTTGCCTTTGCCGTCTTCGTTTTCCACGAATTGCTGGTAGAGCGCTGTTGCCGCTTGCCCCATGGGGGTGTCGGCGTCAGCGGCTTCAGCGGCCATCTGTGACAGGTTGAGATCCTTGAGCATCAGTTCCGCGGCGAAGCCGGGTTTGTAGCCGTTGTCGGCTGGGCTTTGCGGCCCGATGCCGGGGGCGGGGCAGTAGGCGTTCATGGTCCATGAATAGCCCGATGAGGTGCTGACCACGTCAAACATGGCCTGCCGGTCGAGCCCGAGTTTGTCGGCGAGCACGAAAGCCTCGCATGTGGCGATCATGGTGACGCCGAGGATCATGTTGTTGCAGATCTTGGCGGCCTGACCGTTGCCGGACGCACCGCAATGCACGGCCTTTTGCCCCATGATGTCGAAAAGCGGTTTGACGGTGGCGAAGGCCGCGTCAGGTCCGCCTGCCATGAAGGTGAGCGTGCCTGCTTGCGCCCCGCCGATGCCGCCGGAGACGGGGGCGTCGATGGCGGCGAGGTTGTGGGTTTCGGCCTGTGTGGCCACGGCGCGGGCGCTTTCCACATCGACCGTGGAGCAGTCGAGATGGATCGCGCCGGGTTTCACGACCGGGTGGATTTCTGCCGCCACGGCGCGCAGGATATCGCCGTTGGGCAGCATGGTGATGACCACGTCGGCGTCTTTGGCGGCGTCTGCAGCACTTGTTGCCATAGTGATGCCGTCGGGTTTGGCGATGGTGTCGAACCCGGTGACGTCGTGATGTTTGGCCAGATTGGCGGCCATGGGCGCGCCCATATTGCCGAGGCCGATAAAGCCGATTTTCATGATATTTCCTCCCATTGCAGCGCGTTTTCACCCAAGGGTGCGGTCATGCGCTGAACCTCTGATGCGGGCACGTCGGCCCAACTGGCGTGTTGCCATTTCGGGTTGCGGTCCCGGTCGATGATGGCGGCCCTGATCCCTTCGATGAAATCGCCCTGTTCGGCGCAGCGATAGGTATAGCGGAATTCGTGGTCGAGCGCGTTTTCGATGCGCGGGTCGGTGCGGACCTGATGGATGATCTGGGTAGCGACTGACATGGCGAGCGGTGCGTTCCGGTCCATCAGTTTGCGCGCATGGGCGATAGCCGGGCCGGAGCTGGCGGGCATGGCGCGATAGATGTCGCCGAGCGTGTCACCGGCGAAGGTCGCGTCGATTTCGGATTGCCAGCCTGCTAGGCGGCTTTCGGGGGCAGGGTGCGGTTTGATCACCGCCGGATTACCGCTGTCGATCAGTGCTGTCTTGAGCGCTTCCCATTCGCTTTCCGGGATGTAGCTGTCAGCGAAGCCTGCATAGATCGCGTCGCCCGCGTTCATCCGGTCGCCTGACAGGCCAAGGAATTCGCCACAATGTCCGGGCGCCTTGGCGAGGATCAGTGAGCCGCCCACATCGGGGACAAGCCCGATTCCACATTCGGGCATCGCGATCTGGCTGCTGTCGCAGACGATCCGGTGCGAAGCGTGGCAGCCGACGCCGACGCCCCCACCCATGGTGAAGCCCTGCAGGAAGGTGACGATGGGTCTGGGGTAGGTGTGGATTTTGGCGTTGAGCCGATATTCGTCGCGCCAGAAGCGTTGACCGTAGTCGTAATCGCCGCGCCCGGCGGTCGCGTACATTTCGGCGATATCCCCGCCAGAACAGAAGGCGCGGTCGCCTGCGCCGTCGATGAAGATCAGGGCGACATCGGGGTCATTGCGCCAGTCATCGAGGGCGGATTCGATGGCCAGGCACATATCCCAAGTCAGCGCGTTCAGCGCCTTGGGCCGGTTGAGGGTGACGTGGCCTGCGCGCCCGGATTTGCGGATGATGATGTCGGTCATGTTTGGCCTGACGTGGAGGTCCCGGAGCAGGCCCGGGACGGGTGCTTACTGGATCAGATGGCGGGCTGTGATCAGCCGCATGATTTCGTTGGTGCCTTCGAGGATCTGGTGGACCCGCAGGTCGCGCACGATCTTTTCGATCCCGTAATCGGCGAGGTAGCCATAGCCGCCGTGCAGTTGCAGACATTGGTCGGCGACGCGGCTGCCGACCTCTGTCACCTGTTTTTTGGCCATGGCGCAGAATTTGGTGGCGTCGGGCGCGCCGGTGTCAAGTTTCCATGCCGCGTGGCGCAGGAAGGTGCGGGCGGATTGCAGATCAATCTCCATATCCGCCAGCCGGAATTGCAGCCCCTGGAACTGGTCGATGGGTTTGCCGAAGGCCTTGCGTTCTTTCATATAGGCCAGCGTTTGGTCGAGTGCGGATTGCGCCGCGCCGAGCGAGCAGGCGGCGATGTTGAGCCGCCCGCCGTCAAGGCCCGCCATGGCGTATTTGAACCCTTGTCCTTCGTCGCCGAGCAGGTTGCCCGCGGGGGCCTTGCAGCTGTCCATTTGGACCTGCCGGGTGGGTTGGGAGCGCCAGCCCATCTTGTCCTCGAGCCCGCCATAGCTGAGCCCGTCTGTGCCGTCCTCAATCAGGATCGCGCTGATCCCCTTTGGCCCGTCGTCGCCGGTGCGGGCCATGACAATATAGGCGTCGGAATAGCCGCCGCCTGAGATGAAGGCCTTGGTCCCGGTCAGTTCGTAACCTTCGTTGGTGCGGATGGCCTTGGTTTTCAGTGCGGCAGCGTCAGAGCCGGAACCTGGTTCGGTCAGGCAGTAGCTGAGGATGGTTTCCATCGTGACGGCCCTTGGCAGGATTCGGTTGCGGGGCGCGTCGGACCCGTAGGCGTCGATCATCCGCGCGCACATGTTGTGGATCGACAGGAACGCGGCGACGGAGGCGCAGGACTGCGAGAGGGCTTCGAAGACCAGTGTGGCGTCAAGGCGGGAGAGGCCAGAGCCGCCCATATCCTCGGTCACGTAAAGCCCGCCAAAGCCGAGTTCGGCGAGTTTGGGCCAGAGCGTTTTGGGGATGGTGCCATCACTTTCCCATTGGCGGGCATGAGGGGCGATATGTTCGGCCCCAAAGGCCTGGGCCATGTCGAATATGGCCGATTGTTCCTCGGTCAATGCAAAGTCCATGATGCCCCTCCCGCATGAATTGAACGCTTGTTCATATTCTTGAGCCGATTGCGCGGCTTTGGCAAGTCTTGGCTGTTAGCAATTGGTTATTCCTGTTTGGCCATAAAGACAGTGTTTTGTGAAAGGAATCATCTGTGGCTCAGCAGAAAATCGGTGTGATTGTGATCCATGGTGTGGGTCGGTTGGGCGATCAAAGACCGGCACAGACAAACGATTTGACGTTTTCAGCAGATATGGCGCGTCGTGTGCAACGCAAGCTGGGTGATGATGCGGGGCGGGTGGCGTGGCGCGAGGTGTTCTGGTCGGATATCTTGCAGGGCCGTCAGCAGGGATTTCTTGATGATATCCGCGACAAGACCAATGCAGAAGCGCCGCGTGGTTTTGTCATGGCGGCCCTGTCGGATGCCGCCGCCTATCGCAAGACGGCCGATGGATCTTCTGCGTTTTACGAGCAGATCCACAGTCGTTTGGAACTGACGGTGCGTGATATCGAGGCTGATATCGGGCCGGGGGGGCAGCTGCTGATCCTGGCTCATTCGCTGGGTGGGCATGTGGTGTCAAACTATATCTATGATCTGCAACGGTTCGAGGCGCGCACGGGCGAACGCAGGTTTGGATCGCCGTTGCAGAATATGCGCACGGTGGCTGGGCTGATGACGTTTGGCTGTAACATCCCGGTCTTTCTGTTTCCGCATAAACCAACCGATATCGCGCCGATTGCCTATCCGGGAGCGGATCTGCCCGAAGAGCAGCAGATCGTAACCTGGTGGCAGAATTTTTATGATCGCGAGGATATTCTGGCCTATCCGTTGGGGCCGGCCGCCCCGCGCTATGCGAAAATGGTGTCGGACCGGCATCTGCGTGATATCCCGATCCATCTGGGCGCGCCGCCGACGGGTGGATGGGATCCGCTGTCGCATGCGTCATATTGGGACGATGCAGAGCTGATTGCGCCGGTTGTGCATTATTTGGGGAAGATGTTGGGCTAAGCGGTATGGACGATCCGGTATCGGTGCAACTGGAATAGTCGATTGATGACCTGTGCGCATTGGATAGGTTCGGCCAATTACAATCTAGCGCCCGGCATACGGCATTCAGGTTAAGGCCCTTGGCCTTGCTTGGCGTGATGCCTGCCTGTTGGGGGCGGAGGTGTATAATGACGACGGCACCACCAATGGCGTCAGGCCCTTGGCGAGAGGGGCAATTTCTGAGACGGCTGGCAAGACATATTGATCCGAGAGTTTGACGAGGAGCTTGGCCTGCAGGGTGATGTTGTGGGTGATCCGTTGTCTTTTGAAAACATCTATCAGCATCAGGGTGTTACCCGTAATGAGGTTGCGTTTGTCGCGGAAATCCGGTTGCTGGATGGTGCGCTGACGGCTGGTGGTCCGATCATTTTTTACGAGGATAACGGATAGCAGTGTTGTGCAGGTTGGTATGATCCGCAGCTGGTGGTTTGCGGCGGTCCGGCCTTATTCCCTACCGGTTTGAAGGCCAGACGATAGCGCGGTTTTGGGCATTTCGGCCTGACGGCAGATCACCATTTATCAGTTTTCTAGGGGGAAGGGCGCGACTGGCGGGGGTAGGAGACCTGACAAAAAGCTGGAGCTCAGAGGTCTGTTGACGGAGACTTGGAGATGCGCCGCGATAGGCTTTTTCCAGAATCTGGAAATTTTTTCAAAATTCCGGGAATAAAGCCAGTTCTTTGCGCGTATCCTAGACAGATGCTTTGCTACATCACCGGCTCTTTTAGCGTGGTGCCGTTGATCATTGTGTTGCGTCTGATACCTCGCCCGCGGTTAGCAGAGTGGGGTTTACGATCTGATTTGAAACTTGAGGAAAAACCAATGTCAAAAATTACTCGTCGTACCGCCCTTCGTCTGGCAGCTGTTGCCGCAGTGGCACCGCTTGCAGCGCATATGGCCCGTGCTGATGGTCATGCGACCACACATACAGTCGCCATCCGCAATTTCGCGTTTGAGCCAGCCAATCTGACAATCAATGCTGGCGATACCGTGCAGTTTGTGAATGAGGATAACGCCCCGCACACGGCCACAGCCGATAGTGGCGCGTTCGATACCGGCAATCTGCGCGGCGGTCAGTCCGCGTCGTTGCAGTTTCCGTCAGCGGCCACGTTCAGCTATTTCTGCGCCGTGCATCCTCGCATGAAGGGCAGCATCACCGTGGTCTAAGAGCCGTAGGGGGCGGCGTGGTTTTACGCCGCCCGGTCTGCTTATTCCATCACGGGGATCGAGAATTCGCCGCCTTCCTTGATGCCCGAGGGCCAGCGAGAGGTGATTGTCTTGGTCCGTGTATAGAACTTGAACGCATCCGGCCCGTGCTGGTTGAGGTCGCCAAAGACCGATTTCTTCCAGCCGCCGAAGGTGTGGTAGGCCAGCGGCACGGGAATCGGCACGTTGATACCCACCATGCCGATATTGATCCGGTTGGCAAAATCGCGGGCGGTGTCGCCGTCGCGGGTGAAGATCGCGGTGCCGTTGCCGTATTCGTGGTCCATGGCGAGGCTGAGCGCTTCTTTGTAGCTTTGCGCGCGCACGGTAGACAGGACCGGGCCGAAGATTTCGGTTTTGTAGATGTCCATATCCTTTGTGACGTTGTCGAAGAGATGCGCGCCGACGAAAAAGCCTTCTTCGTAGCCTTGCAGGCTGAAGTCGCGCCCGTCGACGACCAGTTTCGCGCCCTGATCAATGCCCGACTGCACCAGCCGTTCGATATTGGCCTTGGCGGCGGCGGTCACGACCGGCCCGTAATCGACATCGTTGCCGGAGGTGTAGGGGCCGACCTTGAGCGCCTCGACCCTTGGCACCAGTTTTTCGAGCAGGCGGTCGGCGGTTTCATCACCGACCGGCACGGCGACGGAGATTGCCATGCAGCGTTCACCAGCCGCGCCGTAGCCTGCGCCGACCAGCGCGTCGGCAGCCTGATCCATGTCCGCGTCGGGCATGATGATCATGTGATTTTTCGCCCCGCCGAAACACTGGACACGTTTGCCCTGCGCGCAGCCGCGGCTGTAGATGTATGACGCAATCGGGGTGGAGCCGACGAAGCCGATGGATTGGATCACGTCGTGATCGAGGATCGCGTCGACCGCTTCCTTGTCGCCGTTGACGACCTGCAGGATGCCTTTGGGCAGGCCTGCCTCTTCCATCAGTTCGGCCAGCATCAGGGGCACGGATGGGTCGCGTTCGGAGGGTTTGAGGATGAAGGCGTTGCCGCAGACGATGGCGGGCGCGAACATCCACATCGGGATCATGGCGGGGAAGTTGAAAGGCGTGATGCCTGCGGTGACACCTAGGGGCTGTTTCATCGAATACATGTCGATGCCGGGGCCCGCGCTGTCGGTGAATTCACCCTTGAGCAGTTGCGGCGCACCGATGCAGTATTCGACCACTTCGAGCCCGCGGATCACGTCGCCCTTGGCGTCGGGCAGGGTTTTGCCGTGTTCGCGCGACAGCGCCTCGGCCAGCTTGTCCATGTCCCGGTGGAGCAGGCCGACAAAGGCCATCATCACCCGCGCGCGGCGCTGCGGGTTGACGGCGGCCCAGTCAGGCTGTGCGTTTTGCGCGATCTCGACCGCCTTGGCCAGTTCATCGGCATTGGCGAGCGGAACTTTGGCCTGCACGTCGCCGGTGGCGGGGTTGTAGACGTCGGCAAAGCGGCCTGATGTGCCTTTGACGTGCTGGCCGCCGATGTAATGGGTCAGTTCTTGCATGGAATCCTCCCTGAATTTGAGGCCACTATAGGCTTGCGTTTTTGGTGGTAAAACCCGCAATGTCCCAAAATCATTTTGCAAAAATGCAAGGGCGTGATGGAAAACTGGGATGACATGCGGGTTTTTCTGGCGGTGGCCCGCGCCGAAAGCCTGTCGGGGGCAGCCCCTGTGCTGAAGATGGATCCGGCGACGCTGGGCCGCCGTGTGGCCCGGCTGGAACGCGCGATGGGGGCGACATTGTTTGTCAAATCGCCGCAAGGTTATGCGCTGACCGATCTGGGTGAGCGGATGCGCGACCGCGCGGCGGAGGCCGAGGCGCATCTGTCGCTGGCGTTTGACGAAGGGCAGGGGGCGTCGGCGGCGCTGACCGGTCAGATCAGGATCGGGGCGCCGGATGGCGCGGCGAATTTTCTGCTGCCGCAGGTCTGTGCCGCCATTCAGGCGGACAACCCCGATCTGGAGGTGCAGGTGCTGGCGTTACCCCGTGTCGTGAACCTGTCGCGCCGCGAGGCGGATATGGCGGTGACGGTCAGCCCGCCAGCAGCGGGTCGTCTGACGGTGCAGAAGATCACGGATTACCACCTGCATCTGGCAACGCGGGCCGATGCGCCGCCTGTCGGGTCGCGCGAGGACCTGCGAGGAAGGCCGGTTGTGGGCTACATCCCGGATATGATTTTCGACAAGGAACTGGATTATCTGGGCGCGCTGGGGGCGGATGGTGTGCAGCTGGCATCCAATTCGGTCGCGGTGCAATTGCAGATGCTGCGCCAGACCGGGGTGGGGTTTGTGCATGATTTTGTGTTGCCCTTCGCGCCAGAGCTGTGCCGGGTGCTGACCGATGAGATTTCGCTGCAGCGATCATTTTATCTGGTTCGCCATACGTCCGACCGCCAGTCGGACCGATTGACCCGGTTTGCCGGTGCGCTCATGCGCGGGATGCAGGCAGAAGTTGCGCGTCTTGAACAAATGGCACGCTTGACAGGTAGCCCCGTGATTTGACACGCTGAAACCATTGAAGCCGCGCCAAGGAGCCCGCTGATGATTGTGTCCCAAATCCTGAAATCCAAGACTGATATCGGTGTGGTGTCGGTCAAGCCGACGGATCATGTCAACGATGCTGTCAAGCTGTTGTCGGAAAAGCGGATCGGGACGGTTGTCGTGTCCGCCGACGGGAAAACGCTGGATGGGATCCTGTCAGAGCGCGATATCGTGCGCGAGATGGGCAAGCGCGGTGTGGCCTGTCTGAGTGAACCGGTGGGCGAGATGATGACATCCAAGCTGGTGACCTGTGCGCCCACTGACAGTGCTGATGCGGTGTTGGAGATGATGACCAACGGCCGGTTTCGTCACCTGCCGGTGATGGAAGGCGGCACAATGATCGGCCTGATTTCCATTGGTGATGTGGTCAAGGCCCGACTGGCCGAATTGTCGATGGAAAAGGATGCCCTGGAAGGCATGATCATGGGGCACTAGCCCTCTTGCAATCTTGTCCGCAATAATGTTGCGTGGCCCCCAGAATTTGTAACGATGAGGTGCGCCATGCGGACAGGGCTTTATCCCGGCACATTTGACCCGATCACGCTGGGCCATCTGGATATTATCCGACGGGCCTGTTCGCTGGTGGATCGTCTGGTCATTGGCGTGGCAATCAACCGCGACAAGGGGCCTCTGTTCGATCTGGAGGAGCGTGTGGCCATGGTCGAGGCGGAATGCGCCCCTTTGGGTGCCGCAACCGGGTGCGAGATTGTCGTGCATCCGTTCGAGAACCTGCTGATCGATTGTGCCCGCGATGTGAATGCCGGTGTTATCATTCGCGGCCTGCGCGCGGTGGCGGATTTTGAGTATGAATACCAGATGGTTGGCATGAACCGTGCTCTTGATAACAGTATCGAGACCGTGTTTTTGATGGCCGAGGCCCAGCATCAGGCGATTGCCTCCAAACTGGTCAAGGAAATCGCCCGGCTGGACGGCGATGTGTCGAAATTCGTGACCCCGGCCGTGAATACCGCGTTGCTGGCGCGGTTCGCTGATTGAAGCTGCTGCTTTTGTTTGCGGGTACTTATCTGCTTTATGCGGCGGCGATGGTGCTGACCCATCCCCGGTTCATCTATCCCTTTGGTCCTGACCCGTTTGACTCCCCTGGATTTCGTCAGGAGGTGGTTTCGGACCGGCAAGTGGCCCTTGCCATTTCGGAGGGGAGCGCCGACCCGGCGGTATTGTTTTTCATGGGCAATGGCGGCGCGCTGGCCTATTTCACCTATACGCTGGATGCGCATGTGAATGCCGGGCGCACGATTGTGGCGATGGAATATCCAGGGGGCGGTGGCATCCCCGGTCGGTCGTCAGAGCGCCGTTTGAAGATCGATGCGCTGGAAGCCTATGACTGGTTGGCGGCCCGCCATGACGGGCCGATTGTGGTGCATGGCTATTCCATGGGAACAGGCATTGCTCAGCATGTCGCGGTGGAGCGTGACGTGGCTGCCGTCATTCTGGATGCCCCTTATGTGAAGATGTGCGAACTGATGACGCGGGCGTCATACCTGCCGGCCTGTTACATGCCTGGGGTGCAGAAATGGAACAACGCAGTGCTGGTCCCCCGTCTGTCAGCGCCTGTGCTGGTGCAGCATGGGGCCGCCGATCAGTTGATCCCTATTGCCAATGGTCAGCGTCTGACGCGGCTGATGGAGGATGCTGGGCTGGATGTGACGATGCATGAGGTGACAGGGGCCACACATAACAATATTGCTGGCCAGCCGGGGTATTCCGCGCGGATCGACGCGTTTCTGGACAGGGTCCTGAAATAACAAAGCCGCCCCATTGGGACGGCTGGTTTTCGTAACTTATTGAGTGGCTTAGCCGTAGATTGCCTTGGTTGCGATCTTGGCGGCATCTTCGCGGAACATGCCCAGATCAATGGCTGTTTCCAGCGGCATGTTGCGCAGTTCGCGCTTGAGGCGTGAATAGGCCACGCGCTTTTCAATTGCAGTGCGAACGGTGTTCAGTGCGGTCATTTGCGTGCTCCTTTTAAGTCATCGCGTTTCGTTGTCTTGACCCTGATTTAGCGATGCTGCGGCGCAGAACAAGGTGCGTAAAATGCAAAGCGCCATGCATGTTCTGCATGGCGAAATTCATGATTTGGTCACAAAAAAGCCGACCCGGTGTGGGTCGGCCTGTTTGCTGTGCAGATGGCTGAATCTAGATCAGTTTGCCCATCGCAACGGCTGTATCAGCCATCCGGTTGGAGAAACCCCATTCGTTGTCATACCAGGTCAGGATTCGCACCATGTTGCCGTCCAGTACTTTGGTCTGGTCCAGATGGAAGATCGACGAATGCGGATCATGGTTGAAGTCTGAGCTGACCATGGGCAGGTCGGTATAGGCAAGCACGCCTTTGAGCGAGCCGTCAGCGGCGGCTTTGATGGCGTCGTTGACCTCTTCGACGGTGGTGGCCCGTGACGATTCAAATGTCAGGTCCACGACGGACACGTTGGGGGTTGGCACACGGATCGCCACGCCGTCGAGTTTGCCGTTGAGTTCGGGCAGAACGAGGCCGACAGCCTTGGCGGCCCCGGTTGATGTTGGGATCATGGAAAGGGCCGCCGCGCGGGCGCGATAGAGGTCCTTGTGCATGGTATCCAGCGTCGGCTGGTCGCCGGTGTAGCTGTGGATCGTTGTCATGAACCCTTTGGTAATCCCGATCGCGTCATTCAGCACTTTGGCCACGGGGGACAGGCAATTGGTGGTGCAGGATGCGTTGGAGACGACGATGTCATCCTTGGTCAGCACATCGTGGTTCACGCCGTAGACGATTGTTTTATCGGCGTTTTTGCCCGGGGCCGAGATCAGCACGCGGGAGGCGCCATTGTCCAGATGGGCCTGGCAGGCCTCTTTGCTGTTGAAGATGCCGGTACATTCCAGAACGATATCGACATGCGCCCATGGCAGGTCGGCGGGGTTGCGGATAGCGGTCACCTCCATCGGGCCACGACCGACATCGATGGTTGTTTCGGTTGTCGTTACGGTGGCCGGGAAGCGGCCATGCACGCTGTCGAACCGCAAGAGGTGGGCGTTGGTTTCCACGGGGCCGAGATCGTTGATGGCGACGACTTCGATATCTGTGCGTCCGCTTTCGATGATGGCCCGCAAAATATTGCGGCCAATCCGGCCAAATCCGTTAATGGCGACTTTGACGGCCATGATGTTCCTCCTGATGGGATCAATGTTGGCGCTAACATTGCGATTTATGACCAAAGGTCAACCTATCTTGCACCGAAATGCTCAGCGCCAAAAGGCAATATATTCGGTGAGCCGTATCAGTTGCTGCATCAGGAACTGTGGCGTGTTCCATTCCAGCACGAAGTGATCAATGGCAAAGAAGCCGATGATCAGGATGCCGAGGCAGATGGCGATGGTGTTGGTCATGGCGCAGGTCTAGCCGGGTGGGAGGAAAATGGCAAAACTGCAATGGCTTCGGGGCTAAGGCGTTGCGCGGGACGTTGGCGCCGGGAAAGTCAGTCGGTCATCTTCTGTTGGCCTGACGCGGTGGAGATATGATCTTGCGTTGGCGTTTTGGGACAAAGCCATCACCTGAGATTGTCGTGCGTTCACGTCAAACATTTCGCCCGGTGGGCACCACCGGGCATCGACCGACCTCCCCCCGGAGGGCGATTTTGCTGCGTCTCAAATAGCTTGGCGTTTGACCGAGTAGAGATGCCCAGCCAAACGTAGGCGTTGCGCACGCCCTCCAGGTCGGGCGATGCCCTCAGCACTTTGTGGCTTTAGCGTGCCGGTGGTTGCTAGTGTAACCGCCCCATGGCGCCGGCCACGTCGGCCATGCGCGCGGAGAAACCCCATTCGTTGTCGTACCATGCGAGGACACGGACGGTTTTGCCGCCGACGACCTTGGTCTGGTCGGGGGCGAAGATGCAGCTTTGTGTGGTGTGGTTGAAATCGATGCTGACCTTGGCCTCGGCGTCGTAGGCCATGACCATGCCCATGTAACCGGACGCCGCTTCGGCGACCACAGCGTTGACGTCATCGACGGTGACGGGTTTGCCGGCTTCGAATGTCAGGTCGACCGCGCTGACATTGGGGGTGGGCACGCGGATCGCGGTGCCGTCGAGTTTACCGGCGAGTTCCGGCAGCACCTCGCCCAGGGCCTTGGCGGCGCCGGTGATGGTGGGGATCATCGCCATGGCGGCCGCCCGGGCGCGGTAGAGGTCATTGTGCCGCCGGTCCAGCGTGGGCTGGTCGCCGGTGTAGCTGTGGATTGTGGTCATAATGCCCCGGTCGATGCCGATGGCGTCGTTCAGGACTTTTGCCAGTGGGGCGAGGCAGTTGGTGGTGCAGGATCCGTTGGAGACCATGCGTTCGGTCGCCAGCAGGTCGCGGTGGTTGACGCCGTATACGACGGTGCGGTCGACGTTCTTTGCCGGCGCGGAAATGAGCACCTTTTTGGCGCCGCGGTCGAGATGGATGGCCGATTGAGTGCCGTCGTTGAATTTGCCGGTACATTCGAGGACGATATCGACGCCGTCCCAGTCAAGCTCCGCCGGGTCGTAGGTGGACATCACATCAATGGGGCCGCGCCCAAGGTCGAGGCTGTTGCCCGTGACGGTCACGGGGTGGCCGAAGCGCCCGTGGATGCTGTCGTATTTCAGGAGGTGGGCATTGGTTTCGATCGGTCCGGTCGCGTTGATCTTGACGACCTGCACGTCGTTGCGCGCGGCCTCGGTGATGTGCGCCAAGGTGCAGCGCCCGATGCGGCCGAAGCCGTTGATCCCGATTGTGACTGTCATGCCCGATCCCTCACGCCTTTTGTCTGACGCCAGCTATAGGGTGGCGAAGCGGGGCATGCCACGATAAAAGTGTCCTATTGTCAGTATGTTAGCGATAAAGTCGGCTGGTTGCGCTAACCGTTGTCGCTAACACCATCCTAGCTTTGCAGTGCGCGTAGCTGATCCAGCGTGTAGCGGACACCAATCGGATTGCGCGGATCAGGCCGGAAGATCGGATCTTGCGCCAGACATCCGCGCCCGCAGAGCGTGATGGCTGTCCCGGTGTCCCCGTCAACCCGCCAGAATCGTCCGCCGGGCGTGCTGACGTAATCGTCTAATTCCACGTCCATCGCACTGACGGCATCACTTATCGAGGGGACTTCGTTGAAGTAGTTGGGCAGATAGCCGCCATGGGTGTGATAGCTGGCAACCGCGTTGGCGGGGATGAAGCCAGCGACACAGCTGTCGGCGGTGCCCGCCCGCGGTGCGGTGCCCACGACCTGGCCGTCCCGGTTGGCGACGAAGAACCCGCAATATTCACGCGATTCTGCAAAGGATCTTGGCTGCAAGGCATTCAGGAAGCGTTGTGCGTAGCTGTCGATATCCGAGACCGGGGCAGGCGCAATATCGGGGCCGCTGATCGTTCGCCTTTCCAACGCGGTGTTACAGCTGGCCAGCAGCGTAAGCACAAGAATAAAGCCAGAAATGCGCCTGTTTGAATGCCTGCTCATGTCGCTATCTCTTTGAGATATTTATTATGTTTGCGATTCTCGTAGAGTTAGCGGGGCAGGGATAGCGAAAACCGGTGCTGGTCCGGCTGTCGGCGGATAAGCGCCGATGGCTGGGATTTGTTGATATGCCCTGTAAGGACAGAACCGCACCGTTGGCGGGTAACGTGTGGTCAATCCTGATTGCTATGTCATAGGACATAGGAACCGCCAAGTTGCCGTTTACAATTTCTTAACCTGATCCTAACTGAGACATTCTGCCACATCATGCAGTTAAGGAATTGAGATGATCAGAATACTTTATTTCAGCACCGCCCACGCGGATTTGGGTGATGATGGCGTCGAGGCGATAGTGGCCCAGTCACAAAAGGCCAACGCCGATCGCGGCGTTACAGGTGCTCTGGCTTATAATGGCCGGAATTTCTGCCAGGTCCTTGAAGGCGAAGAGCCTGTTGTCCGTGAATTGATTAAGACGATTGAGAAGGATCCGCGCCATGGCGGGTTCAAGATATTGGATGAAAAGCAGATCGAGAGCCGCTATTTCACAGATTGGACCATGAAGCGTGTGAGCGATCTGGATTTCGGCGAAGTCATCAATGCAATGAAAGCCTGAATAATCGGGCATTCGCAGAAAAGGCGACGGGCCTAACCGTCGCCTTTTGTTGTTATTTGATTAGCGACTTGACCTTGTCAGCCGTGTCTTGTGCCGTGATCCCGAATTCTTCGAAGAGGCGCTCGGCCGGGGCAGAAGCCCCGAAACCGTGCATACCGATGAAGCCGGATTTTTCGCGCTTGCCGCGTTCGCCGAACAGCCAGCGGTCCCAGCCAAAGCGAATGCCGGCCTCGATCGCGACCCTTACCGGCCCTGCGGGCAGGACACGTTTGCGGTAGCTTTCGTCCTGTTCTTCGAAGAGTTCCCAGCAGGGCATGGAGACGACGCGCGTACCGATCCCTTCGGCTTGCAAAAGGTCGCGGGCGGCGAGGGCGACGCTGACTTCGGAGCCGGTGGCGAGCAGGATCGCCTGCCGTTTGCCTTCGGCATCGGCGAGGACATAGGCGCCCTGGGCCGTCAGGTTTTTCGTCTTGTGGTCTTTGCGCACTGTGGGAAGGCCCTGACGGGTCAGGCTGAGCACGGTTGGGGTTTTCTGTGAGGTCAGCGCCAGTTCCCATGCTTCGGCTGTTTCGACCGTATCGGCAGGCCGAATGACATTCACGTTGGGTGTGGCGCGCAGCATGGCGAGGTGTTCGACCGGCTGGTGGGTTGGCCCGTCTTCGCCAAGCCCGATGCTGTCATGTGTCATAACATAGGTGACAGGCACGCCCATCAGTGCCGACAGCCGCATTGCCCCGCGCGCGTAGTCGGTGAAGCACATGAAGGTGCCGCCATAAGGTTTTGTGCCGCCATGCAGCGCCATGCCGTTCATGGCCGCAGCCATCCCGTGTTCGCGCACGCCGTAATAGATGTAGCGCCCCTTGCGGCTGGCGGGGGTAAAGACGCCAAGATCACCGGTTTTGGTGTTGTTGGAGCCGGTCAAATCAGCCGAGCCGCCGATGGTTTCCTTCATGATCGGGTTGATCACTTCGAGCACCATTTCGGAGGATTTGCGGGTTGCGACCTTTGGCAAGCCTTCGGTGACCTGCTTTTTCAAGGCGCGGATGGTGGCGCTGAGTTTCTTCGGCGCTTCACCTGCATAGGTCCGGTTAAATTCGGCCTGTTTGGTGGCGGAGAGGCTGGCGAAGCGCTGTTCCCAGTCCTTGCGGGTGGCCTCGCCACGTGCGCCGATGGCTTCCCACTGTTTTTTGGTATCCGGGTCGACCTCAAAATCGCCCATGGGCGCGCCATAGGCCTCTTTGGCGGCTTTGAGTTGATCCTTGTCGGTCAGGGCGCCGTGGCCCTTGGACGTATCCTGTGCGGCGTGACCCAACGCGATATGGGTTTTGCAGGCGACCATGGACGGCCGCGGGTCTTTCTTGGCCGCTGTGATGGCGGCGTCGATGGCTGCGGGGTCGTGACCGTCGATGGATTGGACGTGCCAGCCTGCTGCCTCGAACCGCTGCGGCTGGTCGGTGATATCCGCCATATCGACGGTGCCGTCGATGGTGATGTTGTTGTTGTCGAAGAAGACGATCAGATGACCGAGTTTCTGCATGCCGGCCAGACCGATGGCTTCGTGGCTGACACCTTCCATCAGGCAGCCGTCACCGGCCATGACATAGGTGTAGTGGTCGACGACTTTCTTGCCCCAGGTGGCACGCTGGATTTCCTCGGCAATGGCAAAGCCAACCGAATTGGCGATGCCTTGGCCGAGGGGGCCGGTGGTGGTCTCGATCCCGCGGGCGTGTCCGTATTCGGGGTGGCCTGCAGTGCGTGCGCCCCATTGGCGGAAATCCCTGATCTGTTGCAGCGGCATGTCTTCGTAGCCGGTCAGGTACATCAGGGAGTAAAGCAGCATGGAGCCGTGACCCGCCGACAGGATGAACCGGTCGCGGTCAGGCCAGTCCGGTGTCTTGGGGTCGAAGTTCAGATGTTTTTCAAAAAGGACCGTGGCGACATCGGCCATGCCCATGGGCATGCCGGAATGGCCGGAATTTGCGGCAGCGACCGCATCCAGCGTCAGGGTGCGGATCGCGGTGGCTTTCTTCCAGTGGTCGGGGTGGGCGGTGCGCAGGGCTGCAATATCCAAGGGGGTAGGTTCCTGTTTACAAAGATGATCTTTTTGCTTGCCCTGCCTCATATCAGGCCCCCCCGCGAGATCAAGCATGCGGGCTAAGCTGTTCATTTTCTTGCCGCCTCTGCGTTTGCGGGCCTTTGGCGGATGGCTTAGGCTATCGGTAAAGAGGCACGATTCGGCTTTGCCGGATCATTTTCGACGCAGGCGGGGGCAGACCGCAGCGTTGCATGGCCCCGGGGTGCCGGGGTGCGAAAGGACGGGCGGATGAGTGACATTAGTGCATTGGAAAGCCGTATTACGGCGGCGCTGGACCGGATCAGGCAGGGTATGGAGGCACGCGGTGGTGCGCCCCAGACGGACCTGACCGAAGCGCTGGAAAAGGAACGTGCGGCCAATGCCGAGTTGATCGAGCGTGTCCGTGCGCTGAAAGAGCGGCAGGATACACAGGTGGCGTCATTGACCGAGCGGGTCGAGGCGCAGAAGGCGCAAATGGTCAAGCTGGATGCCGAATTGCAGCGCTTGCGTGCCTCAAACGCGCAGATGCGTGACATGAATACCCAGTTGCGCGAGGCAGTGACCAAAGGGTTGGCCCCGGAACTGCTGGATCAGGCCGTCGCTGCAGAAGTGGAAGCCTTGCAGGCCCAACGGTCTGCCGATGCCGCTGAGGTGGATGCCATTCTGGCCGAACTGACCCCCCTGATCGAGGAGACATCCCATGCCGCAGGTTGAGATTGCGATTGGTGGCCGCAGCTTTGAAGTGGCCTGTCAGGATGGTGAGGAGCATTTTCTGCATTCGGCCGCGGCCATGCTGGATGCTGAGGCCGCGCATTTGTCTGAACAGATCGGCCGGATGCCGGAGGCGCGGATGCTGCTGATGGCAGGTCTGATGCTGGCGGACAAGACCGCTGGTCTTGAGGACAAGGTGCGCGAGGCCGAAGCCGAAGCCGCCAAGATGCGCGCGCAAATTGAGACGATGCAGGCGCAACCCGCGCCTGCGCCCGAACGCGTCGAGGTTCCGGTGGTGCCCGCCGAGGTCACCGATACGCTCGCGGAAATTGCTGCGCGGGCAGAGGCGCTGGCCGATCAGGTCGAAGGGGGCGCATCCTAGCGCCCCGGCGCAATGCGTTCAGCCGTTCGCTTCGCGGATCTTGTCGGCGGCGTCCTTGTCAAAGCTGATCCCGTGCTTGGCGAATTCGGCATCGAGTTCGCCAGAGAGAGTCATTTCGGTGATGATGTCGCAACCGCCCACGAATTCGCCCTTGATGTAAAGCTGGGGGATGGTGGGCCAGTCGGAATAATCCTTGATCCCTTGCCGTATGTCGTCATCGGCCAGCACGTTGATGTCGTGATATTCGACACCCATGAAGTTCAGCACCCCGGCCACGCGGGACGAGAACCCGCATTGCGGCATGGATTTGGTGCCTTTCATGAAGAGCACGACGTCGTTCTTCGTCACGGTTTCCTTGATCTGGTCTTGAGCTGTCATGGTTCTTCCTTTTGGGTTGGCGCAAAAGTCTTGAAAAGACTTTTGTCAAAATTCTTATTTAAGAATTTTGCGGCTCGTCGGGGGCTTTCGTGGTGAGGCCAAGCGCGTGAATTTCGCCGCTATCGACCTTGGGTTTGATCACGGCCATTACGGCGCGTTGTTGCTGGATGCGGTTCATGCCGCGAAAGCTTTCGTCGATCACGAGGCCCTGGAAGTGAACTCCATCGTCGCCCTGGATTTCGATGGTGGCGTTGGGGAAGCTTTCGCGCAGCAGGGTTTCGATCTCATAGGCGGTGATGGGCATCTGGTTCCTCGTCTGTTGCGCTTAATCTAGGGGCGCTTGCGCCGGTGGACAAGCCGGAGCCTCCGGCGGGAGTGTATTTGGAAGAACGAAGATCAGGCCACGCTTTTTTCGAAAGCGCTGCGGTAGAGATGCCGCAGGTCAGAGAGGGCCGCGCTGTGGTCGCCGAAGCTGATCTGATCGCCGCCAGCCTTGCCGACTGTTGTCAGTTTGACGCCGGCCTGATTGGCGGCGACCATCAGCGCCTCTGCCTGGTCGAAATTGCAGCCGATCAGGTAGCGCGCCTGGTCTTCGCCAAAGAGGGTGGGCGTGTCGCTGATGTCCAGCGTGATGCCGATGTCCGCCTGTTCGGCCAGTTCGAAGGCCGCGAGTGCCAGCCCCCCATCGCTGAGATCGGTGCAGGCGGTGATCAGGCTGTGATTGGCGCGGATGAAATCGCCGTTCGTTTTTTCCGCCTCCAGATCGACTGGCGGCGCGTCACCTTCGACCCGCCCGAAGAGTTCGGCCAGAAGCGCCGACTGCCCGAGGTGTCCGTGTGTTTCGCCGAGAAGTAGCAAAATATGCCCTTCGCGGATCTGGCCGGTGATCATGTTGTCGGGGTGGCGGATGATCCCGACGGCGCCGATTGTGGGTGTGGGCAGGATGCCTTTGCCGTCGGTTTCGTTGTAGAGCGAGACGTTGCCGGAGACTATGGGCATGTCGAGTGCTTTGACGGCTTCGCCGATCCCCTGGATCGCGCCGACAAATTGCCCCATGATTTCAGGCTTTTCGGGGTTGCCGAAATTCATGTTGTCGGTGGTGGCCAATGGTGTGGCCCCGACGGCGGTGAGGTTGCGGTAGGCTTCGGCCACAGCTTGCTTGCCGCCTTCAACCGGGTTCGCCTTGACGTAGCGGGGGGTCACGTCGCTGGTGAAGGCCAGCGATTTGTCGGTGCCGTGGACCCGCACGATGCCGCTGCCTGCGCCGGGCGTGCGGGCTGTGTCTGCCATGACCTGACTGTCATATTGTTCGTAAACCCATTGCTTGGCGGCGTAATTGGGGCTGCCGATCATTGCTTTCAGCCCGTCGATGGGGTTCACGTCGGGCACGTCGCCAAGCGGGGCGGCGGCGGTGGTGGGCACCCATGGC
Source organism: Yoonia sp. SDW83-1 (assembly GCF_046762885.1). Taxonomy (NCBI): domain Bacteria; kingdom Pseudomonadati; phylum Pseudomonadota; class Alphaproteobacteria; order Rhodobacterales; family Paracoccaceae; genus Yoonia; species Yoonia sp. SDW83-1. Next base: position 224,938 of record NZ_JBKQXO010000005.1, on the reverse strand, counting down.
CGGTCGTATTCAGGGGCGGAGCCGGAGAGGGTGGCAAGCGGCAGGTCGGCTTTGATTTCGCCCTGATGTTCGACGATGAAACGGTCTTCGGCGATGGTTTCACCGACGATGGCGAAATCGAGGTCCCATTTTTCGAAAACGGCGCGGGCTTCGGCCTCAAGTTCCGGTTTGAGGACCATGAGCATGCGTTCCTGGGACTCAGAGAGCATCATTTCGTAGGCGGTCATGTTGTCTTCGCGCTGGGGAACCGCGTTGAGGTTGAGTTTGACGCCCAGGCCCCCCTTGTCGCCCATTTCGACGGCTGAGCAGGTGAGGCCAGCCGCACCCATGTCCTGGATGCTGATCACGGCACCGGTGGCCATGAGTTCCAGCGTCGCCTCCATCAGCCGCTTTTCGGTGAAGGGGTCGCCGACCTGCACGGTGGGGCGTTTTTCCTCAATAGTGTCGTCGAATTCGGCCGACGCCATTGTGGCGCCGCCGACGCCGTCGCGCCCGGTTTTGGCACCCAGATAGACGACGGGCATGCCAACGCCGGAGGCGGCGGAGTAGAAGATCTTATCCGCGTCAGCGAGCCCTGCGGCGAAGGCGTTGACAAGGCAGTTGCCATTATAGGCGGGGTCGAAACGGACCTCCCCCCCCACGGTGGGGACGCCGAAGCAGTTGCCGTAGCCGCCGATGCCAGCGACGACGCCGTTTACGAGTTGTTTGGTTTTGGGGTGGCTCGGTGCGCCGAAGCTGAGTGAGTTCATCGCGGCGATGGGTCGTGCGCCCATGGTGAAGACATCGCGGAGGATGCCGCCCACGCCGGTGGCAGCGCCCTGATAGGGTTCGATGTAGCTCGGGTGGTTGTGGCTTTCCATTTTGAAAACAACCGCCTGACCGTCGCCGATATCGACCACGCCGGCATTTTCGCCGGGGCCGCAGATGACCTGGGGGCCTTCCGTTGGCAGGGTGCGTAGCCATTTTTTGGAAGACTTGTAGGAACAGTGTTCGTTCCACATGGCCGAAAAAATGCCGAGTTCTGTGAAGGTCGGTTCGCGTCCGATGATCTGGAGGATTCGGTCGTATTCGTCGGGTTTGAGCCCATGGGCGGCGATCAGATCTTCGGTGATGGCTGGCTCTTGCATGACGTCCCCTTCGGCAGTTGCAGGTCCTTTAAGCGAAGGGGCGCGAAGGGGCAACGGGGTTAGCGTTCATTGAAGCCTTTGCCGGCGAAGATGCGGTCACGGCATTTTTCGATACGGGCGTTGCGTGTGGTGGATTGCTTGGCGCTGGTGATATGCAGAAAGTAGCCGCGTTGGCGGCCGGGGGTGAGGGCGGCGAAGGCTTCGGCCAGTTGGGGGTCGGCATCGAGTCCGTCGGCAAGTTCAGCGGGCATCTCGCGGGTGTTTTCTGTGGGTGGGGGGTTGATGCCCTTTTCGGCATAGTCCATCGCCTCAGCCAGATAGCACCTGATCAGGTCGGCTTGCGCGTTGACTTGTGCGTTATCGATGAAGCGCAGCATGTCGGGATGGGCCGTGTTTTCGCCTTGGCGTTCCAGCGCGCTGTCGGGGTCTCTCATCAGGGCGGCATTGAAGAAACTAAGCCGGAAATTATTGCGGAATGCGCCAATGATCGCGATGTTGCGCCCTGCGTGCATGTAGCAGGGGTGGCCCCATTTAACGGTTTCGGTCAGGCCCGCGTTTTGGCAGATTTCGCGCAGGTCGCGCAAGCCCTTGTTCCAGACCTTTGTTGAACAATCGGGCGTATCAAAACGGGTGCAGCGTCCGCAGCCTTTGGTGAAATAGTCGGCGATGTCAGTGATCATGGTGTGATCCGGGATGTTTCGGCGGAAAAACTAACACCACGGACCGGGTTCGCAAAATGAGAGGTTTAAAAACGCGTAAGCCGGGCGCGGGGCCCGGCTTGTTTACTGCTTTGAAGGCTGATCAGAGGCTGTCGATAAACTCGTCGACTTCTTTTTTCGCCTCTTCTTTCGACTTGCCGTATTTGGCCTGAATTTTGCCTTCGAGAGCTTCGCGGTCGCCCTCGACCTGGTCGACCTCATCATCGGTCAACTCGCCCCACTTGGACTGTACGTTGCCTTTGAATTGCTTCCAGTTGCCTTGGACCTGATCCCAGTTCATGACGCTCTCCTATTGTGTTGCGTTACTAGGACGAAACGCAGTGCTGACCGGATCGTTCCGATCAATCTGCCGATCAGGCAGAAAAAAGCCGGGCACAAGGCCCGGCGAAGTCCAACAGGGAGGTGAAGATGATGAGCGTCTGAGCATCATCGCCTTCGAGAGATGAGATAGGGGGCGTTTTTTGACCATTCAAGAAAAAATCTGATTATTTGACTGCATTGCCGGTATGTGTTGCGTGCATGGCTCACACCTTTGGCGGGGTTTTGTTTGGGGTGCGTTTCGTATCCAAGTTGTGTGCGGTCGGATCGAATCGCCTGTTAATGCTTTGATTTCAGGCGATTGGTACGGTCGGCGTTGCGTCGGACTTGTGTCGGCAAATCGTCGGGCGCGTGTTTGCGGACCCCATGATGAAATGGGCGCGCGGTGCGATGAGCTTTCTTCAAGAGGTCAGACGCCGACTGCTTCCCGCATCTTTTTGCGGTGGGCGAAGATTTCTTCCTGCACGAAGTCGCGGAAGGCGCTGATCCGTTTGGATTGCCGCAGTTCTTCGGGGTAGGCGAGGAAGACGGGGACTTCGCCGGATTCCAGATCGGGCAGGACGCGGACGAGGTCGGGGAAATCTTCGGTCACGTAATCGGGCAGCACACCGATGCCGAGGTTGTTGAGTACCCCTTGGAGTACCCCGAAATAGTTGTTCACCGTAAACAGGTTCGGGATGTCGTAGGTGAGCAGGTGCTGGACCAGCGTGGCACCGGCAGCGACCTGGATCGAGTTCAGGCTTTGGCAGAGGAGACGATGGTTGCTGATATCTTCGATCTTTTCGATCGGATTGTTCTTTTCCAGATATTCCCGCGAGGCATAGAGCCGCATGCGCACGGACATTAGCCGTTTGCGGATCAGGTCAGCCTGGCTGGGTTCTTTCATGCGGATGGCCACGTCGGCCTCGCGCATGGGCAGGTCCAGCACCCGTTCTTCGAGCATCAAGTCGATTTTGAGGTCGGGATATTGTTCATAGAGTTTGGGCAGGCGCGGAGCCAGCCAGAGCGTGCCGAATCCGGTCGTCGTCGTCACACGGAGTTCGCCGAACACTTCCTCTTCACTGTCGCGGATACGGGCCGATGCGGCCTCGAGCCGTTTGTTCATGGATTTGGTGGCGTCGAACAGAAGTTCACCCTGTTCGGTCAGGATCAGACCGCGCGCATGCCGGTGAAAGAGGGTGGTGTTGAGTGATTCCTCTAGCGCCCGGATCTGGCGCGAGACGGCAGATTGCGACAGATGCAGCGTGTCGCCTGCATGTGTCAGCGATCCGGCGTCTGCGACGGCGTGAAATATTCTTAGTTTGTCCCAGTCCATTTTTTCCCGCCGTCATCAATGTTATCGCTATCTTTAGCAGATCATTACGCGAAGTGTGCAATTGGTTGCAAACGTGATGCGCGACAAAATTCCGCTTTGTAGGTCAGTAATTTTGACCTATAGTTACGTCAAGTGATTTGACGCGCGGGGAGGTGCGAGATGACCCATCAGGATGTGTCCCTGAACGACCGGTATGACCTATCAAAATCGCCTGTTTTGCTGAACGGCACGCAGGCGCTGGTCCGGTTGATGCTGATGCAGCGGGCGCGTGATGAGAAGTCCGGTTTGAATACGGCGGGCTATGTCACGGGGTATCGCGGGTCGCCGCTGGGCGCGGTTGATATGCAGATGACCCGGGCGAAGAAGGTGTTGGATCCTGCGCAGGTGAAGTTTCAACTGGGTCTGAACGAGGACCTGGCCGCCACCGCCCTTTGGGGATCGCAGCAGGCGGAACTGCGCGGCGAGGGCAAGTATGATGGTGTTTTTGGTCTGTGGTACGGCAAGGGCCCGGGTGTGGACCGCACCGGTGATGTGATGCGCCATGCCAATATGGCCGGTACGTCGCCACATGGCGGGGTCATCATGGCGATGGGGGATGATCATACGGGTGAGAGTTCCACGACCTTGCATCAGTCGGATTGGGCCATGGTTGATGCCTATATGCCGATTGTGTCGCCAGCGGGGGTGCAGGAAATCCTCGACTATGGTCTCTACGCTTGGGAGCTGTCCCGGTATGCCGGGGTGTGGGTTGGTCTGAAGACGATGAAGGACACGATCGAGGTGACCTCGGTCGTGGATGGTGATCCGCATCGGTTGTCGTTTGTGACGCCGAAGATGGAGTTGCCCGAAGGCGGGCTGAATATCCGACTGGTCGATACGCCGCAGCTGCAAGAGGCGCGGATGATTGACCATAAGCGGTTTGCGGCAGAAGCGTTTTCGCGTGCAAACAAGATGGATCAGCGCAAATGGGGCAAGCCGGGGGCGAAGATCGGGTTTGTGGCCGCCGGTAAGAACTGGCTGGATTTGCAGCATGCCTTGTCGCTGTTGAACATCGATGAGGGTGAAGCGGAGCGGCTGGGGATCACCACCTATAAGGTGGGGCAGGTTTGGCCGTTGGATATGGCATCGTTCCACGAATGGGCTGAGGGGCTGGAACTGATCGTGGTCGTCGAGGAAAAGCGCAAGCTGATCGAGGTGCAGGTCAAGGAGGCGATCTTTGATGATCGCCGTGAACGCCGGGTCTATGGCTGGCACAAGGGGGATGAGCATTCGGAAGGCCGGAGGGAAGAGATTTTCCCGACGCGGGCCGCGCTTGATCCGATCTGGATTGCCGAAAAGCTGGGTGGGATACTGGTTGAGGAAGGCTGTGGGTCTGACGGGGTGAAGGCGGGCCTTGCGCAATTGAGTGAGGCGCGCCGGGCCGATAATGCTCCCGAGATCGCGGCGCGGTTGCCGTATTTCTGCTCAGGCTGTCCGCATAATTCGTCGACCAAGGTGCCGGAAGGGTCGCGGGCTTATGCAGGTATCGGCTGTCACTATATGGTGCAGTGGATGGACCGTGAGACGGTGGGGTTCACCCAGATGGGCGGCGAAGGTGCCAACTGGGTGGGTGAAGCGCCGTTTTCGACCCGTGACCATGTGTTCCAGAACCTGGGCGATGGGACATATAACCATTCGGGCGTGCAGGCCATTCGCTTTGCGCTGCTGGCAGGCACGAATATCACCTACAAGATCCTCTACAACGACGCTGTCGCCATGACCGGCGGGCAGGGCAATGATGGCGGTCTGACCGCCGACCAGATCTGCCGCGAATTGCAGGCGATGGGGGTGCGGAATATCGCGCTGGTTTATGATGAGAAAGAGGATATCGATCTGTCCCTTTTCCCCAAGGGCCTGGATGTGCATGAGCGGGTGGATATGCCTGCGGTGCAGGAGAAGTTCAGCAAATACAAAGGTGTGTCGGCCATTGTGTATGTGCAAACCTGTGCTGCGGAGAAGCGCCGCCGCCGCAAGCGTGGCCAGTTCCCGGACCCGGACAAGCGGGTGTTTATCAATACGGATGTCTGTGAAGGCTGCGGTGATTGCGGTGTGCAGTCGAACTGTGTTTCGATTGTGCCGGTGGAGACGGAACTGGGCCGCAAGCGCGCGATTGATCAGTCGTCCTGCAACAAGGATTATTCCTGTGTGAAAGGGTTCTGCCCGTCATTCGTGACGATTGAGGGCGCGAAGATCAGGAAAGAGGCGACAGCGGATGTTGATCTGCCAGATATGCCAGAGCCAGAGCTGCCAGCGATTGAAGGCACGCATAACGTTGTGATTACCGGTGTGGGTGGCACGGGTGTGGTGACCATTGGTGCAGTCATGGCCATGGCTGCGCATATGGATGGCAAGGGGGCTGGCATGATGGAAATGGCAGGCCTCGCCCAGAAGGGCGGTGCTGTGCATATCCATTGCCGAATTGCCGAGAAGCCGAGCGATATCAATGCGATCCGCGTTGCAACGGGTGAGTGTGATGCGCTGATCGGGGGTGATCTGGTGGTCTCTGCCGGGGCCAAGACGATTGGGTTGATGAAGACTGGGCGGACGAAAGGTGTGGTGAACAGCCACGAGATCATCACCGGCGATTTCACCCGGAATACGGAATTCAAGCTGCCCACCGATCAGTTGCAGGTGGCGTTACAGGCGCGGCTGGGTGAGGGGCTGGCGATGTTTGACGCCTCTGATCTGGCGAAGGCGCTTTTGGGTGACAGTATCTATTCGAACATGATGATCTTTGGCGCGGCCTGGCAGATGGGGGCGATCCCGCTGAGTTATGACGCGATTGTGGGGGCGATCCGGCTGAATGGTGCGGCGGTGGAGCGCAATATCCGCGCGTTTGAGCTGGGGCGGTGGGCCTATCTGCATCCGGAGGATGCGCAGGCCTTGCTGACGCCGAAAGTGGTGCAGCTACCGAAGTCACTGGATGAGAAGATCGCGTTTCGCGAGGCGCGGCTGGTGGCCTATCAGGGCAAGCGGCTGGCCAAGCGGTATCGCAAGCTCGTTGATCAGTTTCAGGATGCCCCGCTGCGCGAAGCGGTGGCAAAAGGGTATCATAAGCTGTTGGCGTATAAGGATGAATACGAAGTGGCACGTCTGCTGACCGAGACGCGGGCGAAGGCGGAGGCAGAGTTTGATGGCGATCTGAAGCTGACCTATCATCTGGCCCCGCCGATGATTTCCAAGACTGGGCCGGATGGCCGCCCGATGAAGAAGGAATATGGGGCGACAATGGCGCGGATGTTCCCCCGGCTGGCGAAGCTGAAGTTCCTGCGCGGTACACCGTTTGATCCCTTCGGCCGGACGGCGGAACGTCGGATGGAGCGGGCGCTGATCAAGGAATATGAGAAGGATATGGCCGAAGTTTTGCAGATCGTCCGCCCGGATACGCGCGATGCTGCTGTGGCGCTGGCGGCGCTGCCGCTGGATATCCGTGGGTTCGGTCCGGTGAAGGAGGCCAATGCCCGCAAGGCCGCCAAGCGGCGCGAGGAATTGCTGGCGGTGCTGCGTGCCACACCGATGCAACAGGCGGCGGAGTAGGCGAGAGCGTTCGCAGGATTGTCATTTGATTGTAGCCGTGCTGTGATAATGTCCGGCAACGTTGTCTATGCAGGCGCCTGCTGATGCCCCGAAAAGAACGCGAAGTTGCGCGCGATATCTCTTATGCCAGTTCGGTCAAGAGCAGGCGCGCGCGCGCCTTGGTACGGGTTATGGAGAATGCCACGGGCCGGTTACGGCTGATCCGCAAGGCGCGCGGCTATGATCTGGATGTCGCTGCTGGCCAGGACTTCTGGGAAGTGATTTCAGGGCGTTATGGTCTGAAACTCGAGGTCATTGGTGGGGCGCTGGAGAATATCCCCGCGACCGGCCCGCTGATTGTGGTGTCCAATCATCCGTATGGCATTCTGGATGGGTTGATGATGGGGCGTATCCTGTCGCAACGTCGCGATGGCGAGTTTCGGGTGTTGGCGCATCGGATCTTTCGCCGGTCACCCGATCTGGAACGGGTGATTTTGCCGATTTCCTTCGATGAGACGAAGGAAGCGGCAAAGCTGAATTTGGAAACGCGCGCAGAGGCGGTCCGTTATCTGAATGAAGGCGGCGCGATTGGGATTTTCCCGGGCGGGACGGTTTCCACCGCAGCCAAGCCGTTTTCGCAGCCGATGGATCCGGGCTGGCGCACGTTTACTGCCAAGATGATTGCCAAGTCGGATGCGGTGGTTGTGCCGGTTTTTTTCGAGGGCGGGAACAGCCGGATTTTTCAGTTGGCGAGCCATATTCACGCGAATTTACGGCTTGGTTTGCTGATCCGCGAGTTCAGGGCGCGGATCAATAAACCAGTGCGTGTTGTGGTGGGTGAGCCGATCCCGGCTGATCGGCTGGCCGCATTCAAAAAAGACCCAAAAGGGTGCATGGATTTCCTGCGCAAAGCCACGTATGAGTTGAGCCCAAAGCCCGTCGATGCAAGTCGTCTGGGCCATGAGTTTGAAGATAAATACAAGGTGCGCAATGGCCGTCGGGATATTCGATAGCGGGCTTGGGGGGCTGACGGTGCTGGATGCCGTGGCGAAGCGCTTGCCCGATTTGCCACTGGTCTATTTTGGTGACAGCGCCCATGCCCCTTACGGTGTGCGCGATGCTGATGACATCTATGATCTGACCACGCAGGCCACGCAGCGCCTGTTTGACGCCGGTTGTGATCTGGTGATTTTGGCCTGCAACACAGCTTCTGCTGCTGCGCTGCGGCGGATGCAGGAAAGCTGGGTGCCGGAAGGCAAGCGCGTGTTGGGGGTGTTTGTGCCGCTCATCGAGGCGCTGACCGAACGGCAGTGGGGTGATAATTCACCCCCGCGCGAGGTCGCGACCAAGCATGTTGCCTTGTTTGCGACACCAGCCACGGTGTCGAGCCGGGCGTTTCAGCGAGAACTGGCGTTTCGGGCGATTGGCGTGGATGTGGAGGCGCAGGCCTGCGGTGGTGTTGTCGATGCCATTGAGGACGGCGATATGATCCTGGCGGAGGCGCTGGTGAAGTCGCATGTCGATGCGCTGAAGCGCAAGATGCCCGACCCGGATGCGGCTGTTCTGGGCTGCACGCATTATCCGCTGATGCATGATGCGTTTCAGGCGGCATTGGGTCCGGATGTGAAGGTGTTTTCACAGGCAGATTTGGTGGCCGAGAGTCTGGCCGATTATCTTGAGCGGCATCCAAATATGATGGGGTCGGGTACTGAGAGCGCGTTTCTGACGACGGGCGATCCCGCGCGTGTGTCGAGCCGCGCCACACAGTTTTTGCGACGACAAATCACGTTTGAAGCTGCTTGAACCCTTCCAAAGACTTCATCCCAAAGGGATATCGATATGACCCATAATGTCGCCATTCTTGGCGCTTCTGGCTACACCGGGGCGGAACTTGTCCGGTTGATTGCCACGCATCCGAGCCTGCAGATTGTTGGGCTTTCCGGAAACTCAAAGGCCGGGATGGCCATGGCGGAAGTGTTTCCGCATTTGCGCCATCTGGACCTGCCGCGTCTGACGACGATTGAAGAGATGTCGATTGACGGGGTCGAGATCGTGTTTTGCGGGCTGCCGCATGCGACCTCGCAACAGGTGATTGCAGGCCTGCCCGATCATGTGCGGATCGTGGATATGTCGGCTGATTTCCGTCTGCGCGATCCGGCGGATTATCAGAAATGGTATGGCAAGCCGCATGCGGCACCTGAATTGCAGAAGACGGCTGTGTATGGCCTGACGGAGTTTTATCGCGATCAGATCAGGGATGCCCGGCTGGTGGCCGGTACCGGCTGTAACGCGGCGACCGGCCAATATGCGTTGCGTCCGTTGATTGCGGCAGGCGTGATTGATCTGGATCAGATCATTATTGACCTGAAAGCGACAGTATCCGGGGCAGGGCGCGCGTTGAAGGAGAACCTGTTGCACGCGGAATTGTCCGAAGGGGCGCATGGCTATGCTGTTGGTGGCACGCATAGGCATCTGGGTGAGTTTGATCAGGAGTTTGCATTGGTCGCTGGTCGGCCCGTGCATATCCAGTTCACGCCGCATCTGATCCCGGCGAACCGCGGCATTTTGGCCACCACCTATGTGCAGGGTGATCCGCAGGCCATATATGATACGCTGGTCGCGGCTTATGCGGCTGAGCCGTTTATTGAGGTACTTCCGATGGGACAGCATCCGTCGATCAAACATATCCGGGGCAGCAACTTCTGCCATATCGGCGTGGTGGCTGACCGGGTGGCCGGGCGGGCGATTGTGATCGCCGCCTTGGATAATCTGACCAAGGGTTCATCCGGCCAGGCGTTGCAGAATGCCAACCTGATGCTGGGCCTGCCTGAGACGGAGGGGCTGATGCTGGCCCCGGTGTTCCCATGACAGGTGGCCTGAAATCGCTGAAAAAGCGTCGCCGTATTCAGGTGCTTTCGATTGCCGGTGTCTGCGTGGCGCTGGTGCTGGTGTTATTGGCGTTTCTGCCTGATGACAGTTTTCAGTTCTTCCGATCGCCGAGTGAGGTGGCCGAAGCGCCGCCCTTGCCGACAGAGCGATTCCGCATTGGCGGGCTGGTTGAGGAAGGGTCGCTGGTGCGCGGTCAGGGGGAGCAGATCAGCTTTGCCGTGACAGATGGTGGTGCGTCTGTGCCTGTTGTTTACACCGGTATCCTGCCTGATCTGTTTGAGGAAGGTCAGGGCATGGTGGCGCAGGGGAATTACGTCAATGGTCGCTTTGAAGCTGTTGAAATCCTTGCCAAACATGATGAAACCTACATGCCGGCGGAGGTGGTGGATGCCCTGAAGGAACAGGGCGTCTATCAGGCACCGGACGGTGAGGTTGTCACGAATTAACCAATTCCTCGCAGCTTTTGTGTCGTTGGACATGAGGGCTGCGAATGCAAAGCGTTACAGAAATTGCGACCGAGATTGTCGCCCGTGAGGGCGGCTATGTGAATGACCCCGATGATCCCGGCGGGGCGACCAAATACGGGGTGACCATTCATACGATGCGCCGGTTGGGGCTGGATCTGGATGATGATGGGGATGTTGACGAAGCCGATGTGAAGGTCTTGACCAAGGTCAAGGCCGTGTCGATTTTCGTCGAACATTACTTCCGCAGACCAAAGATCGACCAGCTGCCGGAGGTGCTGCATGCGACGGTGTTTGACATGTATGTCAATGCCGGGGCGAATGCGGTGACGATCCTGCAGCGTTTGCTGGGTGACATGCGTATCCCTGTCAAGGTGGATGGTGTGATCGGGCCGCGCACGATTGCGGCGACAAAGAAAGCGCTGGAGGCCGCCCCCAATCATTTTGTTGATGCCTATGGGATTGCGCGTCGCAACTATTACTATGATTTGGCGGACCGCCGGGGGAACAGCCGGAAATATGCCCGCCGCCGTGACGGTGGCAAGGGTGGTTGGATATTGCGCGCCGAGGAGTTCATCGCGCCGCGCTATCACCTGACGGATGCGCAACATCGGCAGAGGGTGGCGGCATGGGGTTGATCACGGGATTGATGACGTTCCTGTTCGGTGACGGGCGGAATGTCGTGGCGGAAACCGCAGAGGTGTTTCGCGAGAATGCGGAGAAAGGGGCTGTCCGTGAGGCCGAAGCCCGTTCGGAGAGCCTGCAGCAATTCGCGGCAGAGTTCATGCATCCGCGCCGTGGTCTGTTTGACCGCATGGTCGATGCGATGAATCGGCTGCCGCGCCCGATGCTGGCGCTGGGAACGATCTGGCTGTTTGTGTTGGCGATGCGGGAGCCGGAGATATTCATTGAAGGAATGCAGGGTATCGCGCTGGTGCCGGAGCCGCTTTGGTGGCTGATGGGGGCGATTGTCAGTTTCTATTTTGGTGCAAGGCATCAGGCAAAAGGGCAGGATTTTCAACGCTCTGTCGCGCGAAGCTTGATCATGGCGCAGCATTTGAAGGCGCCTACACCAACAACCTATGTGCCACAAGCCCCCTCCGCCCCGAATGCGGCATTGACCGATTGGCAGGCAGAAAATGGATAATGATTGGGTTGATCAGCTTGAGCGTCGCATCATCGCGCTGGAGACACGCAATGCTGTTGACGAGGTGCATCGCGACAATGTCTCGGACCGGTTGGGTGCGATTGAGGACACACTGAAATGGTTGGTGCGACTGATTATCGGCGGGTTGCTGATGGCCGCCCTGACCTATGCGGTGCAGGGAGGTTTCGTAAGATGACGAAGGTTTTGATCGGGGCCTGCGCCCTTGTCACGATTTTCTTTGCGACTGCGATTGGTGGACGGATTGAAGGCTATTTTTTCCCTGTTGCGACCCCCGGCGTGATCATTCGCTATGAGGCGGTCGGAGAGACGAGTACGCGGATTTGGGGCGATTCAGCCCGATTGCGCCATTGTTCTTTTGATCATCTGGTCTGGTATCTGGGTGATGAAGCGGACAATGCCCGTGCTGATCTGGTGTTTGAAGAAGGCACCAAGGTGCGTCCGGGGGGCCGGTTCTCTTTTGGCCCGTGGCTGGTGCAACTGACACCAGAGCAGCTTTTGGGCCGGTCCTATGCGGTTGTTTATCATCGCTGCCATGCGCTTTGGCTGACCGAAACCCGATTCTACGGCTGAGGCGTGCCAAAATGTAGCGTCGATTTGACCGGGCAGCTATGTTGCCCGGTTTTGCTTTGCGCTATGACTGGCACATGTTGATTGAACTTGGACATTTTGCGCTGATTCTGGCCTTTGCTGTTGCCATTGTGCAGATGATTGTGCCGATGGTGGGCGCGCATCGCGGCAATGCCGGGTGGATGGCGGTGGCTGAGCCTGCGGCGACAACGCAGTTTCTGCTGGTCGCATTTTCTTTTGCGGTGCTGACCTGGGCCTTTGTGACCTCTGATTTCTCTTTGCAGTTGGTCTATGCCAATTCCCATACCGACAAGCCGATGATCTACAAGATCACGGGTGTTTGGGGGAACCATGAAGGGTCCATGCTGCTGTGGATGCTGATCTTGGCGCTGTTCGGGGCCTGTGCGGCGTGGTTTGGCGGCGGCTTGCCGGCCCGGTTGCGGGCCCGTGTTCTGGCAGTGCAGGCCTCGATCGGGGTGGCGTTCTTTGCCTTTATTCTGTTCACGTCGAACCCGTTTTTGCGCCTTGCGGAACCACCATTGAACGGTCGCGACCTGAACCCGCTGTTGCAGGACCCCGGTTTGGCGTTTCATCCGCCGTTTTTGTATCTGGGTTATGTCGGCCTGAGCATGTCGTTTTCTTTTGCAGTGGCCGCCCTAATCGAAGGGCGCGTTGATGCGGCATGGGGCCGCTGGGTGCGTCCATGGACGCTGGCCGCATGGATGTTCCTGACCGTGGGGATCGCGTTGGGGTCCTGGTGGGCCTATTACGAGCTGGGCTGGGGCGGTTTCTGGTTCTGGGATCCGGTTGAGAATGCATCATTCATGCCGTGGCTGATCGCCGCTGCATTGCTGCATTCGGCCATCGTGGTGGAGAAACGTGAGGCGTTGAAAAGCTGGACGATCCTGCTGGCGATCCTGGCGTTCGGTTTTTCGCTGTTGGGCGCGTTCATCGTGCGATCTGGTGTGCTGACATCGGTTCATGCCTTTGCCAATGATCCCGAAAGGGGCATCCTTATCCTGATCATCCTGGCGATCTTTCTGGGTGGTGCGTTGACCCTTTTTGCGGTTCGCGCTGGGACGATGGAGGCCAAGGGGGTGTTTTCTACGGTCAGCCGCGAAAGTGCGCTGATCTTGAACAATATTCTACTGGCGGTGAGTTGTTTCGTCGTTTTCATTGGCACGATCTGGCCGCTGGTGGCGGAGATGCTGTTTGACCGCACCCTGTCGGTGGGGCCGCCGTTCTTTGATGCGGCCTTTACGCCGTTTATGGTGGCGCTGGCGATTGTTCTGCCATTGGGGTCGATCCTTGCCTGGAAGCGGGGCACCTTGGGTCGGGCTGCCAAGCCATTGATGGGCTGGTTGATCCTGGCGGTGGCTATGGCGGCGCTGGCCTATGCGATCCAGAGCGGGAATTCTGCCCTTGGTCCGATTGGTGTGGCGCTGGGTGTCTGGGTTGTTGGTGGTGCGATTGCCGATCTGTGGATGCGCAGTGGCCGTGACGGTTGGCAGACCCGGTTGCGTCGTATGGGTCGCCTGCCGCGTGCGGACTGGGGCAAGGCCACGGCGCATATCGGGATGGGTGTGACCATCTTTGGCATTGCCGCCATGTTGGCCTGGGAAAAGGAAGATATCCGCGTGGCCGAGGTCGGTGATCGCTGGGCCGTGGGGCAGTTTGAATTCCAACTGGATGATGTCGCGCAGACGCGCGGGCCGAATTACCTGACGACGATGGCTGATATCTCGGTCTGGCGCGGGGACCAGCAAGTGACGTTGCTGCGCCCGGAAAAGCGGTTTTATCCAGTGGCGAATATGCCCACGACAGAGGCTGCGATTGCCAATGGTGTGCTGCGTGACCTTTACGTGGTGATCGGTGATCCGCAGGAGCAGGGCGGCTGGGCCGTGCGAGTTTACATCAAACCTTTTGCAAATTGGATCTGGGGTGGCGCGATCCTGATGGCATTGGGTGGGTGTTTCTCGCTGTCTGATAGGCGTTTGCGCGTGGGTGCCGCCGCTGCCAAGAAGGTCCCCGACGCTGTGCCAGCGGAATGAAGTGGGTTTTGCTGATCCTTGCCCTGTTGGCGGCCCCGGTTTGGGCGGTGGAGCCGGGTGAAATGCTGGATGATCCGGTGCTGGAGGAACGCGCGCGAGACCTGTCGCAAGGGCTGCGTTGCCCAGTCTGCCGCAATGAAAGCATTGACGAGAGCAACGCGACATTGGCCAAGGAGTTACGCATCGTGCTGCGCGAGCGACTGGTTGCGGGTGATACCGATGCGCAGGCTGTGGAATTCATGGTCGCGCGTTATGGCGAATATGTGCTGCTGCGCCCCGATGCGCGTGGGGCTAATCTGATCCTGTGGCTGGCTGCCCCGGCGCTTCTGTTGATCGCGCTCGGGATCGGCTGGATGACTATTCGCAGCCGCAAGCCGGTGCCTGATGCGCTGACCGATGCCGAAAAGGCGGAATTGGACAAAATATTGCGGTCGTGACGCAGTGTAGGGCTTTCCTGAACCGATCAGTTCATTAGGGTGTCGCCAACGCATTGGAACAGGGAAAGCCCATGGACTATCAGGCCATTACACTTGTGATCCGCAATTCGGTTGCCGTAATCACGCTGAACCGCCCCGCATTGATGAACGCGCTGAACACGCAGATGCGCGCCGAGATTACCCATGCCGTCAAGGCCGCTGAAAAGGATGCGCGGGTGCTGATAATGACCGGCGCGGGCACAGCGTTTTGTTCAGGGCAGGATCTGGGCGATGCCGGATCGGCGGCGACACTGGATCTGGAACGGACGCTGCGCGACGAATATGTGCCGATGCTGAAGGCGATTTTTGATTGCCGTATCCCGACGATTGCGGCGGTGAATGGCCCGGCAGCGGGGGCGGGTGCCAACCTTGCGCTGGCCGCTGATGTCGTGATCGCGTCAGAGGACGCGTATTTCGTGCAGGCCTTCACCCGGATTGGCCTGATCCCGGATGCCGGTGGCACCTATTGGCTGCCGCGCCAGATGGGTGCGGCCAAGGCGATGGGGGCCGCCCTGTTTGGCGACAAGATATCGGCCAAGGATGCTGCCGCCTGGGGCATGATTTATGAGACCGCACCGGCGCAGACGTTTCTGGAACATGTGCAGGGGCGGGCGGCGCAATTGGCGCAGGGGCCCACAGTCGCCTATCGTCAGTTGAAAAAGGCGATCCGCGGGTCGTTTGAGAATTCGCTGGATGAGCAACTGGCCCTTGAGGCCAAGTTGCAGGGTCGTTGTGGCCAGACCCGTGATTTTCAGGAAGGTGTGATTGCCTTTCTTGAAAAGCGGCCTGCCAAGTATGAAGGCCGCTAGATCGCTGCGATGAGGGCGCGGGCATCCTCTGGTGGTGCCTGTTCGATCCGCCGATAGGTTTTCCCGTCAATGGTGCGTTGCACAAGCCGGTGGTCGATCAGTGAACGCCGGAGCAGGGCATGGTCACCAAAGCTGTGGCGGGACTTCAGCAGCGCGTTGACCTCTTTTTCGGTCATATCACGGCGGGCGGGCAAAGCGGCCCAGAAAGCCCAGAGGCACAGCCCCTGGACCGCCGTCTGTTTGGGCCAGCGGGTCATGATACCCTGATCAAAGACCCTGAGTGCACGTTCCAGCTTTTTGCTGTCTGCTGGCTTCCGCGGTGTGGGCTTGGAAGCCTTCAGATGTTGGAAATTATCGTAGCCTGCAGCCTGCGCGATCATGGATAACATGGAGGCATGAGTTGGCAGACCGTCATGGCGTTGCAGGCGGGTTCGCAACGCCTTGGTGAACGTTGACAGGTCGGGAATGGTAATGGTCTGGATTTCGCGTGGCATGATCTGGCCTTTCCTGAAAGTGCCGGACCCCGTTCTGAGGTGATGGTCGCCCTTGTCGTCCGGCTGAAAAAGGTCAGCGGAGTATCGTGCCAATGTCAGGTTTAGCGTGGCCCGTGATGGGCTGGCGACGCCTTGGTGAACTGATGACCACGGGTTGCATAGCCGATGGATCAGGGCCGTGGCAAGGCAAAGTAGACGCTGTCGGACCAGACCCCGTTGATGCAGAAGGTGTTTTCGGCCCGATGCGTTTCCTGAAAGCCAAGGCTGCGCAACAGGCCGCAGGACGCGGCGTTGTTTGGGTCTGCATCAGCGGTCAGTTGCGTATGGTCGGTGGCTTCCCAAAGATAGGGGATGATCGCGCCCATCGCCTCTGTCAGGATGCCTTGCCGCCAGTGATCAGGGTGCAGCATGAAGCCGATTTCATCGTCTTTGAAATTGCCTGCATTGCCGATGTAGCGGTCATTCAGGGTTATCTGGAAGTTGATCGGAGCGACGGCCCAATGGGCGATACGCCAGTCGAGCAGTTCCCGGGTGATGGAAGGGCTGTCATGCGGTGCCGTGGACCAGTAGCGCATCGCCCGCGGGTCGCTGTAGACCGAAAACATCGCATCAAGGTCCCGCGGTAGCGGGGCACGCAGGATCAGGCGGTCCGTTCTCAGCATCATGGGTTGTCGATCCGGTCCTGAACATAATCGCCGATCACGTCATCGAGCGCCGCTAGCAGCGCGGCGTCAGTCAGGTTGTCCCCATCGACGCTGGCGGCGGTGATACAGGTCGTACCCCAATAGGGCATCGTCAGCAGGATACGACGACTGCCGCGCACCATATAGACGTCGTCGACTTCAAACCGTTCTCCAAGAAATTCGAGTGCCTGATGGGCTTCCTCGCAGCGGAAACTGCGGTTGGGGTTGAAGAGCGGCGGCAGCAACAGGGCCTGCTGTTGCGGGTCGGGTGTGCGGATGTCGCTGGCGCGGCAGTCTTGCCGGCGCAGGGCTTGCATCATGCCCATGGCGACAGGGTCGGCGCGGCCAACCGTCAGTGTGATGTCGGACCCGTTGAACAGCGAGAACGTCAGGGTGTCGCCGATGGAAGCGGCATCAAACAGCGCCTCGCGGGCCGCGACATCGACGGTCGATACACTGTTGATCGCGGTAATAAGGTCACCCTCTTGCAGTCCGGCAGCGGCCGCGGGGCTCTGGTCGTAGATCTGGGACAGGACAATGCCTTGCGGCGTATCGCGGTGCTGGATCCCGATCCAACTCTGTTGTGAACTGATTTGTTTGAGCAGTTCGTTCCGGTCGAGCCATGATGGCACACCCAGATCAACGATATTGACTGGAATGGGGCAGGGGTCGCCCGCCTTGGAGATGGTGGGCGCGATGATGATAGCGATGGCTGCAACGATAGCTTTCATCAACATAGCTCCGGTTCGTTCTTTGCGGATAGCAAAAGGGCCGCCAGATGGCAGCCCTATTCACACTAACGCTTCTCGATGTCCACGTAGTCGCGGGCCATTTCGCCAAGATAGAGCTGACGGGGCCGGCCGATTTTTAGCTGTGGATCGGCAAGCTGTTCTTTCCATTGCGAAATCCAGCCGACGGTGCGCGCGAGGGCGAAGATGGGCGTGAACATGGAGGTTGGGAAACCCATCGCCTCGAGGATGATGCCGGAATAGAAATCGACATTCGGGAAGAGCTTTTTCTCGGCGAAATATGGATCGGCGAGGGCCTGTTTTTCCAGTTCCTTTGCGACCTGCAGGATCGGGTTGTTTTCGACGCCGAGCAGGTCAAGCACCTCGTCCGCGGATTCTTTCATCACGGTCGCGCGCGGATCGAAGTTTTTATAAACCCGGTGACCAAAGCCCATCAGGCGGTAGCTGTCATTCTTGTCCTTGGCTCGCGCGATGAATTCCGGGATCCGGTCGGGTGTGCCAATTTCCTTGAGCATTTCTAGGCAGGCCTGGTTTGCGCCACCATGCGCAGGCCCCCACAGGCAGGCGATGCCAGCGGCGATGCAGGCGAAGGGGTTGGCGCCGGACGACGATGCCAAGCGGACTGTCGAGGTGGATGCGTTCTGTTCATGGTCGGCATGCAGTGTGAAAATCCGGTCCATGGCGCGGCTGAGGATCGGGTTCACATTGTATTGTTCTGCCGGGACCGAGAAGCACATGTGCAAGAAGTTGGCCGCATAATCGAGGTCATTGCGTGGATATACAAAGGGCTGGCCGACTGAATATTTGTACGCCATCGCAGCGATTGTTGGCATCTTGGCGATCAGGCGGATCGATGCGACCTCGCGTTGGTGGGCGTCGTTGATATCTGTGGAGTCGTGATAGAAGGCCGACATAGCCCCGACCACGCCGACCATTGTCGCCATCGGGTGGGCGTCACGCCGGAAACCACGGAAGAAATTGTGCATCTGCTCGTGGATCATCGTGTGATTGGTCACGAGGCATTCGAATTCTTCCAACTGCTCTGCCGAAGGGAGTTCACCGTATAGCAGCAGGTAGCAGACTTCGAGGTAGTGCGATTTGCTGGCCAGCTGGTCGATGGGATAGCCGCGATGCAGCAATTCGCCCTTGTCGCCATCAATGAAGGTGATGGTGCTGTCGCAGGCGGCGGTGGAGGTAAAGCCGGGATCATAGGTGAAAACGTCTGCCTGGCCATAAAGCTTGCGGATATCGATTACGTCGGGGCCGCCGCTTGGGGAATGCATGGGCAGTTCATAGGTCTTGCCCTTGATTGTCAGTGTCGCGGTGTCAGTGTTTTCTGCCATATCTCTTCCCTCGTAGGCGGCGCACAGCAATTGTGTCGCCGGCGCGTCTTAACTCGTCGGTGGCCAGCTACCTACAATTCGTAACGAATTGGTTTCAGGCGCTGGCGTCCTGCAGCCGGGCGATGGTTTCGTCTTGCCCCAGGACCAACATCATGTCGAAAACGCTCGGGGATACCGCGCGTCCGGCCAAAGCCGCGCGCAGCGGTCCGGCGAGCTTGCCCAACTTCATGTCATGAGCTTCGGCAACAGACGCGACGACCCCTTCGAGAGCGTCACGGGTCCAGCTAGCATTTTGCAACTGCGGCGTCAATTCAGACAGTATACCACGGGATACATCGGTGAGTTGCGCCGCCGCTTTCTCGTCTGGCTCAATCAGTCTTGATGTCAGTATAAAATGTGCTTTTTCAAGCAGTTCCGGGAAGGTCTTAGCCCGTTCTTTGAGGCAGTACAGCCCCTTCAGCATTCCGTCGGTTTGTGTTTCAGTCAGAGGATCGGCCCCGGTTGCCGCAAGGTAATTCTGTAACTCCTGCAGCAGTGCAGCATCGTCTGCTGCTGCAATGTGCTGGCCGCACAAGTTTTCCAGTTTTTTGAAGTCGAACCGGGCGGGCGATTTGCCGATCCCACCCAGATCGAACCAGTCACGCGCCTGCGCGTCGGTGAAAAATTCGTCGTCCCCGTGGCTCCACCCCAGTCGCGTCAGGTAGTTGCGCATGCCCGCCGCAGGATAGCCCATGGCCTGATATTCCGCCGCCCCGGTGGCCCCGTGCCGTTTCGACAGTTTCTTGCCATCCGGTCCGAAGATCAGAGGGATATGGGCCAGAACGGGTTTGTCCCAGCCCATGGCGTCATAGATCAGGTTTTGCCGGAAGGCGTTGGCGAGGTGATCATCGCCCCGGATCACATGGGTTACGCCCATGTCATGATCATCGACCACCACCGCCAGCATGTAGACCGGCGTGCCGTCGGAGCGGAGCAGCACCATGTCGTCAAGCTGGTCATTGGCCCATGTCACATCGCCTTGTACCTCGTCATGCAGGGTGGTCTGTCCGTCGCGGGGTGCCTTGATCCGGATGACGAATGGTGCGTCGGGGTGATCGCTTTCGGGGACGTCCCGCCAAGGGGAGCGGAACAGGGTGGAAGTTTTTTCAGCCCGTGCTTGTTCGCGGAAAGCCTCGATTTCTTCCTGCGTGCTGAAGCATTTATAGGCCTTGCCTTTGGCGAGCAGGTCATTTGCGACCTCGGCGTGCCGCGCGGCATTGGCCGCCTGGCTGGATGGTTCACCGTCCCAGTCGAGGCCAAGCCAGGTCAGTCCGTCAAGGATCGCCTGCCTGTTTTCATCGGTCGACCGCGCCTTGTCAGTGTCTTCGATCCGCAAAAGGAACTTGCCACCCCGGCCACGCGCGTAAAGCCAATTGAACAGCGCCGTGCGTGCGCCACCGATATGCAGGGCACCGGTGGGGGACGGGGCGAAACGAGTGACGACGGACATGGGGGATTAACCTTTCGCTAACCAGATTTCCGGTAGGGTCCCGGCTTGAGGTCGGGGGATACTAAGCCGAGGGGCGAAGGACAAGTGCGTGCCGTGATCGAAGACGCGCTTTTGGCGCAGCGGGGCGCATTGATAGGCTGGGTGCCGGTTTGCCTGGCGCTGGGGATCGGATGGTATTTTTCGGTTGGTGAAGAGCCGGGCGCCGTCTTCATGGCAGGGATTGGGATTTGTGCGGTCGTTCTGCTGGTGCTGTCGCGACTGGTCAATGTGGCTTATGCCCCAATTATGATCGGACTGATGCTGGTGATCGCGGGTGCTGGCTTGGCCAAGTGGCGCACCATGAGTGTCGAGGCGCCGACCCTTGGTTTCCGGTACTATGGCCCGATTGAAGGGCGTGTGGTGAATATCGACCGTTCGGCCAGCGATGCGACACGCCTGACGCTGGACCGCGTGGTTTTGGAGGATTTTGCGCCAGACCGCACGCCTGCCCGGGTACGCGTATCTGTGCATGGCACGCAGGTGATGACCACGTTTCGCCCCGGTGAGACGTTGATTATGACGGGCCATCTGTCGCCGCCTGCAGGTCCGGCGGAACCGGGCGGCTTTGATTTTCAACGCCATGCCTGGTTTTTGGAGCTTGGTGCTGTTGGCTATACCCGGACCCCTGTCTTGCGTTTGGCGGAGCCAGCGCGCGCTGGTTGGCGCATGCGCATATTCGCAATACGTATGGCCTTGTCGCAAGCCGTGCAGGAGGCCATGCCGGGCGAGACGGGAGCGTTTGCTGCGGCGATCATGACAGGTGACCGGTCTGCGATGGATCAAGAAGTTCTGGCCGATCTGCGGGCTGCCAATCTGGCCCATCTATTGGCGATTTCAGGCCTGCATATGGGTTTGCTGACCGGGTTTATCTTTGCGGTCATTCGTTATGGATTGGCTTTGGTGCCTTGGATTGCATTGCGGCTGCCGTTGAAGAAGATTGCGGCGGTTTGCGCGTTATGCGTCGGAGCATTCTATTTGGCATTGTCCGGGGGCAACGTCGCCACCGAAAGGGCCTTTATCATGGTGGCAGTGATGTTTGTGGCCGTCTTGCTGGACCGGCGCGCCCTGACCCTGCGTGCGGTGGCGATGGCGGCGATTATCGTGCTGATATGGCAGCCGGAGGCGTTGACCGGGCCGGGGTTTCAGATGTCTTTTGCTGCGACGACTGCACTGGTTGCGGTATTCGGGTATTTGCGTCGGTTTGATATGTCACGCCTGCCGAAATGGTCGCGACCCATCTTGTCCGTGGTCATTTCATCCTTTGTGGCGGGGCTGGCGACGGCCCCGTTTGCCGCCGCGCATTTCAACCAGATTGCGCATTACGGGTTGATTGCGAACTTGCTGAGCGTGCCGTTGATGGGTGTTCTGGTGATGCCCGCAGCGGTTCTGGCGGTCTGCCTGGCCCCCTTTGGTCTGTGGCAGGTGGGGTTGTGGTTCATGGATCTTGGGCTGCGCTGGATCCTGTTTGTGGCGGATCATGTGGCCGGGCAACCCGGTGCGGTGGGGCATGTGGTGGCCCCGCATTGGTTCGTGCTGCCGCTGGTGGCGACAGGGTTGCAGGTGTTGATCCTATGGCAAGGCCGTGGCCGGTTTGCGGGGCTGGTCGCGGTTCTGATTTCCGGGGTGCTGTGGCAGCAATCCGGGCGGCCTGCGGTTCTGGTGGCTGATACGGGCGCGCTGTTGGGCGTGATCGGCCCCGACGGTCGCGCATTATCAAGCGAAAGTGGCAGCGGGTTTGTTGCCGGGATCTGGCTGGAAAACGATGGCGGGCCGGTGGAACAGGCGGTGGCTGCGGCGCGCAATGGTTTGCAACGTGATGGCCGGGTGGTGCGCGCGATGCTGGGCGATTGGGAGATTGTGCAAGTTTCTGGCAAAATGGCCCTGGCTGATCTGGACGGATGCGGTGGTGCGGATGTTCTGATCAGCAATCAGGTTGATCCGCTGTCGCGACCTTGCACGCAGTATGATCTGGACGATTTGCGCAAATCCGGTGCGTTGGCGTTTGATCTGACCGAGCACGGCGATTTGCAGGTGACAACGGCACATGGTGTTGCCGGCAATCGGCCCTGGAACCGTAGGCAGGGCCCGGCAGAGCCGTCGCGCGTTCTGACAAAAGACCAAAGGGCCGCCGAAGCGACCCTTGTGACCGAAATGACAAGCCGTCAGTAGGTGCGGATCAGACCGACAAGGCGGCCTTGCACCTTGACCTGATCGTCGCGGAAGACGCGGGTTTCGTAGGCGGGGTTTGCCGCCTCGAGTGCGATGGCGTTGCCGTTGCGGCGGAAGCGTTTCAGCGTCGCCTCTTGCCCTTCGACAAGGGCCACGACGATATCGCCGTTATCGGCCACGGTGGTTTCGCGGATTACCACGACATCGCCATCGTTGATCCCGGCATCGATCATCGAATCGCCTTTGACTTCAAGGGCGTAGTGATCGCCCTTGCCGACCATGGATTGCGGCACATGCACGTTGTGCGAGACTTGGCTGATCGCCTCGATCGGGACGCCGGCGGCGATACGGCCCATGACAGGCAGTTCGACCGAGCCAGTGTCGACGGGCATTGCGCGGGCCGGGGTACTGTCGGGCTTGTCACCATCGATTACACGGGGGGTAAAGCCCGTCTTGGCCTGCATGGCATCGGGCAGCTTGACGATTTCCAGCGCGCGGGCGCGGTGGGCCAGACGGCGGATGAACCCGCGTTCTTCCAATGCGGTAATCAGCCGGTGGATACCGGATTTCGAGCGCAGATCCAGCGCTTCTTTCATCTCGTCAAAGCTGGGCGGGACACCATCGCGCTGAACGCGGGCGTGGATAAACTCCAGCAGGTCGAGTTGTTTCTTGGTTAACATATGCTCTTCCCCTCACAGGTTTTGCATATGTTCTACGCATGTTCCTGTTTTGTGTCAATTGTTTCGGGATGGTGTGAGGGCAGATGCCTCCGGCGGGAGTATTTGTGGAAGAAAGAAGCTGGTCAGAGCAGGATGATGTCGATCGGGTCGCCCTTGGCGCGGGCCGTATCGTTTATGGGGCGGATTGCAAGACAGTTGGCCTCGGCGAGGACCGTGAGCAGAGAGCTGTCCTGCCGGTCGTGGATCGTCACGCCATCGGGTCCAAGTTGGGCGCGCATGTAGTGTTCGCGCGGGCCGTTGGCGCCGACATCCCTGGCGAGCGTCGCGGTTTGCCGGGGTGCGGGTGTTTCGCCAAGTCCCAGCATTTTGTTGATGACGGGGGCGAGGAAGATATGCCCGCAGACCATGGCCGAGACTGGGTTGCCCGGCAGGCCGATCATGGTTGCCTTGCCCATGCGCCCGGCCATTAGCGGTTTGCCGGGGCGCATGGCGATTTTATAGAACGCCCGTTCCATTCCTTGCGCCTGCGCCACAGCGCCGACAAGGTCATGATCGCCCACGGAGGCCCCGCCGATTGTAACGATCAGGTCGGCATCTCTGGCAAGATCAAAGCTGAGTTCGAGCGATGAGACGGTGTCTCGTGCGATGGGGAGGAGCCGGGTGTGTGCGCCGAGATTTTCCAGCAATGCAGCGATGCCATAGCTGTTGGAGGCGATGATTTGATCTGGGCCGGGGTCTTCGCCCGGTTGGACAAGTTCATCGCCTGTGGCGATGATTGCAACCGTCGGGCGGCGGGCCGCCGGGACGCGCGGGATGTTCATGGATGCCAGCAGGGCGACGTCTGATGGGGTCAGTCGGCGAGGGGCGGTGATTGTGTCGCCGATTTTGAAGTCAGCCCCGGCAGGACGAACATTTGATTTGCTTTCGAGGGTGTCGCCGATGGTGATCATGTCGCCAGCCCGCATCACGTCTTCCTGAATGACGACCCAATCGGTGCCTTGGGGAAGCGGTGCGCCAGTGAAGATGCGGGCCGCTTCGCCTTTATCTACGGTCCCGCTGAAGCCATGGCCAGCGGCGGCTTCGCCTATGACCTTGAATGTGGCGCCGGTTTTGGCGTCTGCACCG
Organism: Yoonia sp. SDW83-1; assembly: GCF_046762885.1. Lineage (NCBI taxonomy): Bacteria > Pseudomonadati > Pseudomonadota > Alphaproteobacteria > Rhodobacterales > Paracoccaceae > Yoonia > Yoonia sp. SDW83-1. The sequence goes on along the minus strand of NZ_JBKQXO010000005.1, from coordinate 200,709 downwards.
GCCACCGCGTAGCCATCCATGGCAGAGGCGGCAAAGGGCGGCTGATCGCGGCGGGCCGTGACGTTCGTTGCTAGGACACGACCGTTTGCTTCGATCAGTGGCACAGTCTCGTTTTCCAAGGGCGACACGAGCGCGAAGAGGTGGGCTAGCGCCTCTTCAACCGTGATCATTCTTGATCCTCTTCCAAATTCCTTTCTTCCCACTCTGCGTAGGTCATGCCGTTGTCGATCACCGTCCAAGATGTGCGGCCATTTGCCGATCTTCCTGCCACAACTGCGGCGGCGGCAGAGGGACTGGAAAATGCATAATCCTCAACCATCACTCCGCCTGAACCGTCAGGCCTGATGATCTTCTTCGCGACAAGTTCATCGTGCAGCCTGTAATAATGAGCGTTGTGTTTGCGGTCTCCGACCCATGCCGGTCGGACTCGCGATCCCGCCTCTACAATCAATTCACCCTGTCGAAGCACCGCGTAGGCTTCAACGTCATGTCGCGGCATCTTGAACGTGAACCGCGTGGCCTCTCCATCGTCTGTAGTTGCGAATTCAATGCTTTTAACACTGCGTTTCTTACTCAAAAACGCATCAATTCGAATGGCGGGCAATACTATCATCAAAGTATCGATGTAGCTTTCCATGTTTGCTTGAGCCGCTTCGTTTAGGCTGCTGCGGGGTGGAATATTGCCATTGTCTAACTGGATATTGCCTACCTCGGTCGCAATCTCGACCAATCGCGATTCAAGATACTTCACATGCGCTTTGTGCAGATTGTTTGCCGCTGAGGTGATTAGTACGGCAAACTCCCACCAGTCTTTCTTCACCGCATGATCCTTAAGGCGCAGGCGCATATCTTCGGCCTCGCCTATATAAAGCCGGGCATCGCCATCGCGTTCGCCAAAAAGCAGATAGACGCCGGTGAAGCCAGCCTCTTCACGGGCGAGAGCCTCTTTCAATTGGGTGCGTGGTGTCCGCAGAACATGGCCTGTCCAATTAAAAACTTCGGCGGTCAGCATGCCGTCTGGTCGACCATCTACAAAGAACAGTTCTAGGGATCGACCTTGCGAAATCATGGATTTTCGAACCGTCCGGATTTGCCGCCGTCCTTGAGTGTCAGGCGGATGCCGCTGATTTCCATGTCTTTTTGTACGGCTTTGACCATGTCGTAGACGGTGAGGGCTGCGGTGCTGACGGCTGTCAACGCTTCCATTTCGACGCCGGTCTGGCCGCTGGTTTTGACGGTGGCGGTGATCCGGATGCCTGGGAGGGTTTCGTCTGGCACGAGATCGAGTGCGACCTTGGTGATCGGCAGCGGGTGGCAGAGCGGGATCAGTTCGGCGGTTTTCTTGGCCCCCATGATGCCGGCAACTCGGGCGATGCCGAGCACGTCGCCCTTGTCGGCGCGGCCTTCGGTGATCAACGCGAGCGTTGCGGCTGTCATTGTGATGTGTCCCTCGGCCACCGCGATGCGGGCGGTGACGGGTTTATCGGACACATCGACCATGTGCGCCTTGCCGTCGCTGTCGAAATGGCTGAGGCTGGACATCACATGCCCCCCGATGGTGGATTGGCAAGGAGGGTCCGCGTGGCCGCCTCAACATCGTCTTGTCGCATCAGGCTTTCGCCGATCAAAAAGCAGCGCGCGCCGTAGCGGGCCATGTCGGCCAGTTCTTCTGGTGTGTTCAGGCCGCTTTCGCAGACGATCATCCGGTCGGCGGGGACCAGTTTGGACAGCGTTCGTGTGGTGTCGAGCGAGGTTTCGAATGTCTTGAGATTGCGGTTATTGATGCCCATGAGCGGGGATTTCAGATGGGTGGCGCGTTCGAGTTCTTCGGCGTCGTGCACCTCGATCAGCACGTCCATGTTCCAGGCGATTGCGGCGTCTTCGAGTTCCTGCGCCTGGGTGTCGCTGACAGAGGCCATGATGATCAGTATGCAGTCGGCGTGCAGCGCGCGGGCCTCGGCGACCTGATAGGTGTCGTACATGAAATCCTTGCGCAGGGCGGGCAGGTCGCAGGCGGCGCGTGCGGCGGTCAGATAGCTGTCGTCGCCTTGAAAGCTGGGGGTGTCGGTCAGGACGGACAGGCAGGCGGCCCCACCTTCGGCATAGGCGCGGGCCAGCGCGGGCGGATCGAAATCAGCGCGGATCAGCCCTTTGGACGGGCTGGCCTTCTTGATTTCGGCGATCAGACCGTAGCCTTCGCGTGCGGCCTCGGCCAGTTTTTCGGCGAAACCGCGGGTGGGTGGCGCGTCATTGGCCCGTGCCTCGACCTCTGACAGAGGCATGGCGGCCTTGCGGGTAGCGACCTCTTCAAGCTTGTAGGTTTTGATCTTTTCGAGGATGTCGCTCATGGGTCCGCCCAGTGGATTGGTTCCTGACCCCGATCAATAAGCCACTGGTTCACGGTTGAAAATGGGCGGGAGCCGAAAAAGCCGCGATGGCAGGAGAGTGGCGAGGGGTGTGCGGATTTGAGGATCAGATGGTCGCCTGCAATGTGCTTGGCATAGGATTGTGCAGGCCCGCCCCAGAGGATGTAGGCGCGGGGGCGGTCATTCAGGTGGGTGATGACTTGCGTGACCAGTTTGGACCAGCCGAGTTTGGCGTGGGCTTTGGGTTGGCCGGGCGGAACGGTGAGGGCTGTGTTCAGCAGCAAGACGCCTTGGTCAGCCCAGTCATCGAGGCTGGTTTTGCTGCGGGTCTGGCCGAGGTCGGTTTCGATTTCCTTGAATATGTTGCCGAGGCTGTCGAGCCGCCCGCCAAAATCGTCCGGAATCGAGAAGGCGAGCCCGTCAGCCTTGCCCGGTGTGTGGTATGGATCCTGGCCGATAATCACGACACGGGTCCGGTCGGGTAATGTTCTTTCGAGGGCTGCGAAAGTCAGATTCGAGGGTGGCAGAAAGTCCTGACCCAACTGATCGGCGATCCGATCAAGATCGTCAGAGAAGAACGGCAAGCCTGCCCATGATTCCAGGTGTGAGAGATCAAACATCCGGTTCTTTGCGCCGGAAGAATCCCATGCCGCCACCGAGAAGGAAAACAATGAGGCTCACAGCGCAAACGACCAGGCCAGCAATAAATTGCGATCGCGCTGTGCCTGCCAGTTGTCCGGGGAAGATTTCATGCAGATCAGGATTGTCCGGACTGACAGTCACCTGAAACGTCGAGCCGCTGTGGACAACGCGGTGCAAGGCGACTGGTACCGAGCGTTCGAACGTGTGATTTTCGTCGTCCAGTTGAAAAGTATAGCGAATACGGTGGCTTGTGTCCTTGCTTTCACCCGCGACGATCCATTTTTGCGACACTGTTCCCGTTGTCTCAACGCCCGTGCGCTGCAGGATGGACGCATCATTAAGCTGGGATATGGCGGTGACAGAAAGCCAGATACCGGTTGCCAGAATAACACCTGCAACGACTAACGCACGAAGGGGCCGAATGTTCATACTCGTTCAACTTTCCTGGGTAACTCTCGCCAAGGTTTCGACGGCAGTTTTCGCCATGCCGCTGTCGATGCTTTCCCGTGCCATTTCTGTGCCTTGCGGCAGGTTGTCGGCCTTGCCCGCGACAACAAGCGCTGCGGCCGCATTGAGCAGGACTGCATCGCGATAGGCGTTTTGTGTCCCAGCGAGCAACTCCCGCAAGGCATTTGCGTTTTCTTCGGGCGTGCCACCGATGATGTCGCTGAAAGGATGAACGGGAAGGCCTGCATCCTCTGGGTTTACCTCAAACTCTGTCACGCCGCCATCGGCAACTGCGGCCACCCAGCTGACCCCGGTGATTGTCAACTCATCGGTGCCGTCGGAACCGTGGACCAGCCAGGCTGAATCTGAGCCCAGCGTCAGCAAAGTATCGGCCATGGGTCGGATCAGATCGCGGGTGAATGCCCCGGTGAGTTGGCGTTTTACACCAGCGGGATTTGTCAACGGTCCCAAGATGTTGAAGATCGTTCTTGTCCCAAGTTCGGCCCGCGTCGGCATGACATGTTTGATCGCCGGATGATGCATAGGCGCCATCATGAAACCGATCCCGGCCTCAGCCAGACCACGTTCCACCACATCAGGCCCGACCATGACGTTGATCCCCAACTGGCCTTGCACGTCAGCCGTACCGGATTTGGATGACAGGTTTCTATTGCCGTGTTTGGCAACCGGCACACCTGCGCCAGCCACGACAAATGCCGTTGCGGTCGAGATATTGAGCGTGTGCTTGCCGTCACCGCCTGTGCCGACGATATCCATTGCCCCGTCCGGTGCCCGCACAGGCAGGCATTTGGCGCGCATGACGGCGGCAGCGGCGGCATATTCATCAACCGTTTCGCCACGCGTGCGCAGGGCCATCAGAAAGCCACCGATCTGGGACGGCGTGGCGTCGCCTTCGAACAGGATCTGAAAGGCCTGCTCTGCCTGCTGACGCGTCAACGGACCCTCAGCCGCGGCGTTGATCAGTGGCTTCAGTGCGTCGCTCATGCAGGCACCTTCGCCAGTCTGAGGAAGTTGTCCAAGAGCTTGTGTCCATGTTCGGATGCAATGCTTTCGGGGTGGAACTGCACCCCGTGGATGGGCAATGCCTTGTGCTGCAGCCCCATGATGACGCCGTCGTCCAGTTCGGCGGTGATTTCAAGGCTGTCGGGCAGGGTGGCGCGGTCCACGATCAGCGAATGGTAGCGTGTCGCGTCGAACGGGCTGGGCAGGTTGGCGAACAGTCCTTGCCCGGTGTGTCTCATTGCGCCCATCTTGCCATGAACAATCTCGTGGCATCTCACGACTTTGCCGCCGAACGCCTCACCAATGGCTTGATGCCCCAGACAGACGCCCATCAGCGGCATTCGCGTTTCTGCAGCAGCGTGAACGAGGGCCAGACAGATGCCGGCCTGTGATGGGTCGCACGGGCCGGGTGATAGCATAATGGCCGACGGTTTCATTGCCATCGCCTCTTGCACGTTCAGCGCATCGTTGCGGCGCACCACGACCTCTGCCCCGAGTTCACCGAGGTAATGCACAAGGTTATATGTGAAGCTATCATAGTTATCGATCAGGAGCAGCATGGACAAATCCCGCGCAGGTGGAAATAGGGGCTACCGTCCACCACGCGGCTGACGATATAAGGCTGTCCATACATGGGCCGGGATGTACCGGAGCGTCAAGGTCGAACGATGCGTGAATGCGCAGGAATTAAAGGGTGAGCAGCATGCGTGGTACGGTGTCAGGTAGCCTTTGGGGTTTGGTGATCGGCGGTGTGTGCCTTGGTGTTGCGTCGCAAGTGGGTGAATTGCCCGAGCGTGAGGCTACCTTGATCGCTGAAGCTGTGCCTGAATCAGCGGCGGAACCGGATGTTATCGATACTGCCTCAGCTGATGTTTCGCAGCCTGAAACAGAAATGTCAGAGGTCCCGGAGGTCGCACCGCTGCAGCAGGATGACAGTGCCGTGGACCTGCCCTTGGCCGAGACTGAGCCTCCTTCTGTTCCTGAGACTGTTGCTGCCGCACCCGAGGTTTCAGCCCCTGCTGAACCGGCACCACCAGCGATTGCACCTGCTGCGGACGATCCGGTGGCACCTGCCAGCTCGGCCGAGAGACAACCCGAACTTGTTGTTGAGGCAGTCCCCGAGATTGATCAGCAACCGGCAGCAGCCCCGGATGAGATCGCATCGATCGATGTCGATACCGAGACTGTCGTTGCACCGACCGTGGACGGCGGCCCTGTTGAACCTGATGCGCCTATAGCTGTTGACGAAACACTCCCCACTTTGGTGGCTCCAACCGAAGAGGTAGTTGTTGCTCCCGCACCGGTGGAGGCCCCACCTGTGGTGGAGGCGGTTCCAGATGCTACGAATGACACGCCCCCGATCATTGCCGAAGTTGTGGAGCCGGATATCTCGGACAGACCGGTCGCCGAGGAGCAGGCCGAAGCGGTGTCGACCGAGGAAGATGTGGCGCCGGACATTGCCAGCGTGGATCCTGACCCGCAGCCCGCGCCAGAAATCGTTCCCGAGTCTGAGCCGGACGCAGCGCCGACTGCGGATGGCACCGCGACGGTCGAGGAACCCGCGGCTGAACCAAGCCTGCCCGGCGGCGAGACTGCGGTAAGGGTAAACCGGCCCGGTGCGGAACCGACCGCGCAGGCGGGACAAGAGGCCGAGATCGTGCCGGAGACGGAGATATCGGAAGATGCACCCGCCTTGCTGCGATATGCGACAGCTTTCGAGAACCCACAGGCTTTGCCGATGCTGTCATTGGTGATGGTTGATGATCCATCCATTGCGGCAGCTCCGGACAGTGTGGCAGCGCTTGGGTTTCCGGTGACAGTGATTCTGGATCCGTTGGCCGCTGACGCCGATGGCCGGATGGCGGCCTATCGCGCCGCTGGCATCGAGGTCGGGATCAGTGCGTCACTGCCAGGTGGTGCAACCCCATCCGATGTCGAGATTGCCTTTGAGGCTGCATTGGCGGCTGTACCTGACGCCGTTGTTTTGTTTTCGGATGGTGAGGATGGTGTCCAAGGCAACCGGTCGGTGACAGAGCAGGTTGTCGAGGTTCTAGCCGCTGATGGGCGTGGTCTGGTGACCATTCAACGTGGTCTTGGCAATGCCTTGCGGATCGCGGAGCAAGCCAATGTGCCTGCCGCCGCAGTGTTGCGCGATCTGGATGGCGATGGGCAAAGCCCGTCAGCGATTGGGCGGGCGCTGGATCAGGCGGCGTTTCGCGCACGCCAATCGGGTGATGCTGTGCTGTTGGCGAAAGTCAGCGACGCAACACTTGGCGCGCTGGCTGCCTGGGGCGGGGAAATTGATAGTGATCAGTTTCTGATGGCACCTGTGACGGCCATTTTGAAAGATCAGATTACGACGGAGTAGAGATGGTCCATGGGAAGATGGGTTAAAACCCATCTTACGGTGTGGTGTCTGTCGCGTTCTAGCCGTTGCCGTTTTCGAACATGGTCGCGTCCGCCGCAGCCTTGCGGATCGCGTTGGATTTGTGCACCGTTTCCTGGTATTCCGCTTCGGGGTCGCTGTCATAGACGACGCCGCCGCCCGCCTGGATATAGAGTTTTTCCTCTTTCAGCACGGCGGTGCGCAAGGCAATACACATGTCCATGTCGCCATTGGCGCTGAAATATCCGCAGCCGCCGCCATAGACGCCGCGCTTTTCGGGTTCCAGTTCGTCGATGATCTGCATCGCCCGGACCTTGGGTGCCCCTGACACTGTCCCAGCAGGCATACCTGCGAAAAATGCGCTGAGCGCGTCCTGATCATCGGCCAGTTCGCCGACCACGTTCGACACGATATGCATCACATGGCTGTAACGTTCGACGATGAATTGTTCTGTTGGCCGCACCGTGCCGATCTTGCTGACCTTGCCAGTGTCATTGCGCCCCAGATCAAGCAGCATCAGATGTTCGGCCAGTTCCTTTTCATCGGCCATCAGATCGACCTCGTTGGCCTTATCTTCTTCTGCTGTAGCCCCGCGCGGCCGTGTGCCTGCGATGGGACGGATCGTAACCTCTTTCCCGAAGACGCGGACGAGGATTTCCGGGCTGGCCCCGATGACCTGGAAGCCGCCAAAATTGAAAAAGAACATGAAGGGCGAGGGGTTGGTACGCCGCAGCGAGCGATAGAGCGCGAAGGGCGGTTCCCGAAATTCTTGGGTCCAGCGCTGTGATGGCACCACCTGGAAGATGTCGCCTGCGCGGATGTATTCCTTGGCCGTTTCAACGGCTTGCAGGTATCCGTCATGGCTGAAATTCGAGACTGGCGGTGCGACCGGCGCCGGTTCGGCCAGCGCCCGGCTGCTGCCGGGTACGGGCCGTTCCAGCGCCCGTTGCGCATCCATCACCCGTTCGGCGGCTTGTGCGTAGGCGGCGCGTGCTGACAGCCCGCTGTTTACATAGGCCGGTGCAACAAGGATCACGTCGCCCTTGACCCCGTCCAGCACGGCCACGACAGATGGGCGCAACATGACCGCGTCGGGCAGGTCCAGCGGGTCGGGGTTTACATCGGGAAGGTGTTCGACCAGCCGGATCATATCATAGCCGAGATACCCAAAGAGCCCGGCAGAGGCGGCTGGCAGATCGGTGGGTAAATCGATTTGCGATTCGGATAGAAGCGCCCGCAGCGCTGTAAGCGGATCGTCAGCCATATCGGCCCAGCCCGCATCATCAAAGCGCGCGTTTCGGTTCACCCGTGATGTGGTGCCACGGCATTCCCAGACCAGGTCAGGGTTCATGCCGATAATGGAGTAACGCCCCCGTACCTCGCCCCCTGTGACGCTTTCCAGCATGAAGGCGTTCTTGCCAGCGCCGGAGAGCTTGAGCATCAGCGATACGGGCGTGTCCAGATCGGCCGCGATGCGGGTGTAGACGATCTGGTTTTCGCCAGCCTCATAACCGCTGGCGAAATCATCATATGCGGGCAGAAGCGCCATGGCTGACCTATTGAAACTGGGCGTTGACCGCGTTCACGGTGGTCTGATTGATGTTGACGTCCGTCCGTTCCTGCAGCGATGTGGCATAGGCATCGAATATGTCCTGCGCGATGCCGGCGGCCGCGTTTTGCGCAAGCTGTTCGCGTTGCGCAATCGTTGTTTCGGAGGTCGGGTCGGGCGGGGCGATATCATCAAGCCGCACGATGATTGCCCGATTTTCGGCGTCGAGCACGCGAACCTCGCCTACCGACATCTCAAAGATCTGGTCGTTGAAATCCGGTGGCGTGCCTTCGACAAAGCTGCGCCGCGTCAGGTTTGGTTCAATCACAGGCTCCAGCCCCACGGTTTCAAAACCGGTCAGGAGTTCAATGCCTTCTGCGATCTCTGCGGCTTTTGCCATCACGGCGTCTTGCCGGGCCTGGATCTGCCATGCGTCTTTCACCGCCTCGCGGACGTCGTCGAGCGGTTGTAGGGTGGGTGGCGTGATGCTGTCGAGCCGCAGTGCGAAGACGCCGCCGTCGGCCAAATCATTGAGTTCGGCAAAAGCTCCTTCTTCCACAGTCGCTGCTGCCTGCCGGAAACCTTCATAGGCGGCGATCCCTTCGGCCATGTCGGCGGTCCAGCTGATCGTGCCCAGTTCCATGTCCGTGCGTTCGGCCAGATCCTCCATCGTGGCGCCGCCCGCCAGCAGGTCGATAATCTGGTCAGTGCTGTCATTGATCACTTCGCGTGCCGCATCTGCGGCCAGTTCTTCCCGCAAGGCGGGCGTTGCTTCTTCTAATGTGGTTTCCTGTGACGCCAGGATCGCGTTCATACGGAAGAGCGCGGGCCCAAGACCGGAGTTGAAGGGACCGACGACATCTTCGGGGTTTGCGGCAAAAACGGCATCCCCTGCATCGCCAAGCGAGGCCTGATCGACATCGCCGAGATCGATGTCAGACAGACCCAGCCCGCGTTCTTCGACGAGATCCTCAAAGGTGACTTCACCTGCTTCCAGCTTTTCGCGCGCTGCTTCCGCCTGTGCAGCATCGAAATAGACCAGACGCTCAACCAGCCGACGCTCTGGCTGGACGAATTCGGCGATGCGGTCATTGTAGAGTTGTTCAATCTCTACGTCGCTGACTGTCATCTGATCCTGGATCATGTTGGGGGTCAGCCAGACATATGTGATGTTGCGGGCCTCTGGCAGGGTAAATGCCTCTGGGTTGGCATCGTAGTAGGCCTGTTGATCAGCCTCGGTCGCGCCGGGGACGGGCGATGTCAGTGCCTCGGCATCGACGGTGGCCCATGTCACGCTGCGTTGTTCGCCGATATATTGCACAAGCGCCTCTGCATAAGCCTCGGCCGCCGGAACGCCGCCAACGACGGCACCTTGCAACAGGGTGCGTGCCATTTCTTCACGTAGCGTGTTTTCGAACTCAACCTCGCTTTGCCCCTCCTGTTCGAGCACAAAACGATAGCTTTCGCGATTGAAGCTGCCGCCAGCCCCTTGAAACTGCGGGATCTGGCGTAGCCGGGCAAAGACGTTTTCATCACCAGCCGAAATACCCAACTGTGCTGCCTCGTTATCGAGTGTGCGGGTCAGAATGATCTGCTGCAGCGCCGCCCGGTCAATACCGAAGGCCTGAGCCTGTTGAAACGAAATCGGTGCACCGAACTGGGCCGACAAGGCGCGGATCTGGGTGTTGAGCGTACGCTGGTAATCCGCCACGCTGACATCCTTTTCACCGACGGTGCCGATGTTGCGGATACTGCCGGACAGCCCACCGGTGCCGAAGCCTGCCAGACCCAGCAGAATCAGGATCACGACAATCCAGACCCCGTACCGATTTTTCTTTTTTTCCGCCATGCGTTGCACCCGCCTGTTATTCATATTCCCGCCATCGGGTGGCGCATGAATAAGGGGCAGGGGGCAGGCGTGCAAGGGTCAGTAGGTGACCTTTGCCAGCCTTTCGAAAAGCGTCTTGACCCCGGCCCGATCAATGTTGGCAAAGGCGATCCGGAACTGGGTTTCGCCGCCTTGCAATTCGTCCGGCATGAACATCGTGCCGGGCAAGAGCAGAACACCGGCGTCACGCACAAAACGGGGGGCGAGTTCTGCTGATGAGACGGTGAATGGATGGCGGACATAGGCAAAATATGCACCACACCCGAGCAGGTCCCAGCCTTGGGCGGCAAGTCCCGGAAAGTGGTTCGCAATGGCTGCTCTCCGGTCGAGGATTTCCAGCCGTTCCCCGGCGAGCCAGTCGCCAAGGTTTTGCATCCCCCAAAGTGCTGCCCGTTGCCCCAATTGGTTTGGGCAGATGGTGATTGTGTCGAGGAATTTTTCGACCTCGGCCAGTCTGGCCTGTGAGGTGACGATTGCGCCCACCCGATGTCCGGTCAGCCTGTAAGCCTTTGAAAAGGAATAAAGGTGTATCAGAGTGTCGTCCCAGTCGGGATCGGCAAACAGATCATGAGGAGCGCCGGTGCGGCTGTCGAAATCGCGATAGGTTTCGTCGACGATCAAGGCGATGCCGTGGGTGCGGGCGAGGTCAAGGAAGGCGCGCAAGGTCTCCGCCGGGTATTCCACACCACAAGGGTTATTGGGGCTGACCAGCGCGATGGCGCGTGTCCTGCTGGTGATCAACGGCGCGGCTGCCGCGGCCAGAGGTATCATGCCATCGCCAACAGGCAGCGGCACGGTTTTGACCCCGGACATGTCCAGCCACATGCGATGGTTGAAGTAATATGGGACGGGGATGATCACCTCATCACCTTCGGCGCAAAGAGTGGCGATGGCCGCCGCAAAAGCCTGATTGCATCCGGAGGTGATGGCGACCTGATCGGCGCTGATCGATCCACCGTAGCTTGCGGTCCATTGCTTTGCCACCTCATCCCGAAGCTCTGGCAAGCCAAGTACAGGGCCGTAGAGATGTGCATCAGGATCGTTCAGCACGATTTGCGCCATCGCTTCGCGTAATGGGGCGGGTGGAGGATCGACTGGCGCGGCCTGGCTGACATTGAGCAACGGCCTGCCAGATGGGTGGGTAACGCCTTCAAGCCAACGCCGCGCTTCCATCACGGGTGGCGCAAATGTCGTGGCGGTGCGCGGTAGCGGCATGGCGATCCCCTTGGGCGTGACGTGCTTAATCCTTGCCGCGATATGGCTCGACATATTGCAGTGCCATGTCCCACGGAAAGAAAATCCAGGTATCCTGGCTGACCTCGGTAATAAAGGTATCGACCTGCGGGCGTCCCTTGGGTTTGGCGTAAACCGTCGCGAAATGGGCGTTGGGGTAGAGTTGCCGCACCAGTTCGAGCGTTTTGCCGCTGTCGACCAGATCGTCGATGATCAGCACGCCGGTGCCATCGCCCATCAGTTCAGCATCGGGGGCTTTGAGCACCTTGGCCTCGGACTGGTCCTGGTGATCGTAGCTTTTTACGCTGATTGTATCGACGGTGCGGATATCCAGTTCGCGTGCGGCGATCATGGCGGGGGCCATGCCGCCACGCGTGATGGCAACCACGGCTTTCCAGGCTCCGTTATCAGGACCTTGCCCGTCCAATCGCCAGGCCAATGCCCGGCTGTCGCGATGGATCTGGTCCCAACTGATATGGAAACCTTTTTCATGGGGCAGGCGGGTGTCGGTCATCACTCTGTTCCTAGTTATAGGCGATCCGGGCACCAAGTGCCGCGATCAGACCGCCGAAGATGCGATCAAGATGGGTCTTGCCCCGCTGATAGGCCCTGCGTGGCGATGGGCGGGAAAAAAGCAGGCTGAGCAGGGCGTACCACCCGAACTCGATCATGAAGATGACAACGAGGACTGTGGCTGCGGCGGCGGGTGTTGGATCATGCGGCATGATACCAACGAATACGGCGGCAAAATAGGCTAGCGCCTTGGGGTTGGCGAGGTTGGTGATGAGGCCAAGCCGGAAGAGCCGTCGACCCCCGATGACGTCAGCTTCATTGGCATCGGCCATCGGCGCGCTGGCATGGCGGATCATCGAAATCCCGATCCAGATAAGGAACAGTCCACCGATAATGCGCAAAGTTGTCTGCAGGTAAGGTGCGACCTCAAAGATAATGGAAAGACCTGCAAGTGCGGCGGCGGCCCATAGCACGATTGCAGACGCGAGACCGAAGCTCAAAAGAAGTCCCGCTTTTGCACCCCGCGCCGCCGATGTTTTGATTGTGACGACGGCTGCAGGGCCGGGGCTGATCGCGATCAGCGCCTGAAGCCCCATCAAAGTCAGAAGTGCGGTCAGCGTCAAAGTGACTATTCCTTCGTAATGTCAGGTGCATCCACGGCCTTCATGCCCACGACATGGTAACCGGCGTCGACATGCAACACCTCACCCGTGACGGCGCTGCCAAGGTCCGAGAGCAGATAGAGCGCTGATTTGCCCACTTCCTCTTGCGTGACGGTGCGCCGCAGGGGCGAGTTATATTCGTTCCATTTCATGATCAGTCGGAAGTCGCCAATGCCGGAGGCTGCAAGTGTTTTGATTGTTCCGGCACTGATTGCGTTGACCCGGATATTGTCTTTGCCCAGATCCTCGGCCAGATACCGCACGGACGCCTCGAGTGCGGCCTTGGCGACGCCCATGACATTGTAATGTGGCATCACTTTCTCTGCGCCATAATAGGTCAGCGTCAGGCAGGAACCGCCATCGGTCATCATCTTTTCAGCGCGCTGCACGACGGCGGTGAAGGAGTAAACCGAGATGTCCATCGACATTATGAAATTGTTGCGACTGGTGTCGACATACCTACCGCGGAGTTCATTTTTGTCTGAAAAACCAATGGCGTGGACGATGAAGTCCAGCTTGCCCCAACGCTGTTCAAGCGATGCGAAAAGTGCGTCGATCGATGCTTCGTCGCCCACATCGCAGGGCAGCACAATATCGGAGCCGACAGAGGTTGCGAGTGGTTCAACACGCTTTTTCAAGGCCTCGCCCTGATAGGAAAAGGCAAGTTCGGCACCTGCGTCTGCGCAGGCTTTGGCGATTCCCCATGCGATGGATTTGTCGTTGGCCAGCCCCATGATCAGGCCCCGTTTGCCCTGCATCAATTTCGCGCTCATCCCACCAGTCCTTTGTTTCTTTTGGCGTTGCTTCAAATCGGTTTAGGCGATTGCAAACCGGTCAGCAAGCTATTGCCCGATGGAACCAAAGTGGTTGCCTCTCGGCGCGATTAATCCTAATCGTTAACGCGGGGCCTATTTGAGGATCGGTTATGTCCGACCGCGAGGGCATATTTTCTGGTAGTGATCCGTTTCTGATCGCGCGCGCCTGGTTGGCGGAGGCGGAGAAGGCTGAGTTAAACGACCCCAACGCGATGGCCTTATCGACCGTAGACAATACCGGTATGCCCAATGTGCGCATTGTGCTGCTGAAAGAGATCGAGCCCGAGGCGTTTGTGTTTTATACCAACTACGAAAGTCAGAAGGGCGTCGAAATTGCCGGTTGCGGCAAGGCTGCATTTGTCCTTCATTGGAAGTCATTGCGTCGTCAGATCAGGGTTCGTGGCGAGGTCAGCAAGGAAGACGGGGCTTTGGCCGATTCCTACTATGCCTCACGTTCACTCAAGAGTAGGCTGGGCGCATGGGCATCGCGGCAATCCCGCCCATTGACGTCGCGTTCCGCCTTGATGGCGGATGTGGCAAAGGTAACGCTGCAAAAGGGACCGGATCCGGAACGGCCACCCTTTTGGGGTGGTTTTCGTATCCGGCCGTTGGAGATCGAGTTTTGGTCCGACGGTCAGTTCAGATTGCATGATCGGTTTCGGTGGTCACGCGCAACGATTGATCAAAACTGGGAAATTGCCCGACTAAACCCCTGAATTTCACGCTTCGTGAAATGCAAGGCCTTGAAGTCCGGGTTCTTTTCTGGTCGAGATCGTATATGAAAGACAAAGACGGTCACATCCCGAATATGTGGAAGGTGACGTAGGGGAAGACTTGATGAATACGCAAGAGGCCAGCGGCCAACGGCAGGTGACTGGACAGGTGAAGTGGTTCGATCCCTCAAAAGGATTCGGCTTTGTCGTGGCCGACCTTGGAGGACCTGACATTCTGCTGCATGCGAATGTGCTGCGAAACTTTGGTCAGGGATCTGTTGTTGACGGCTCGGCGATCGAGATCATCGTGCAGGATACGCAACGCGGGTTGCAAGCCACGCAGGTGTTGTCGATCACGCCGCCCCAAAGTGAAACCTCTGTCCCGTTGCGCGACATGGTGGAGTTCACGGCGGAGGATATCGCCCAACGGCCAATTGAGCCTGCCCGCGTCAAGTGGTTCGACAAGGCCAAGGGTTTTGGATTCGCTAATATTTTCGGCAATGACGAAGATGTCTTTATCCATGTTGAGGTGTTGCGCCGTTCGGGCCTGTCCGACCTGCAATCGGGTGAGGCTGTTGGTTTGCGTCTGGTCGATGGCGAGCGTGGGCGTATGGCCATCGAAGTTGTCGGTTGGGAGGCAGCGGTCAAGTGAAGGTAGGCGCGCTGGTTGCGTTTTGCCTGTGCGTTGCGCAGCCTGTCTGGGCCGTTTGCGCCGACGATAAGGTCACTGTTTCCGGTGACTGGGGTCAGGCAACTTTCACCGTTGAAGTTGCCGATGATCCGCAGGAACGGTCCCGCGGTCTGATGTTTGTTGAAGAGATGCCGACTTTATCCGGCATGCTGTTTGTCTATGAAGAACCGCAGGCTGTAAGTTTCTGGATGAAAAACACATTGATTCCCCTTGATATGTTGTTTGCCAGTCCGGTTGGCGAAATTCTGGCCATACATGAAAATGCTGTGCCCGGTGATCTGACCCCGATCCCCGGCGGTGATGGCGTGCAGATGGTGCTCGAAATCAATGGCGGCCTGGCAAACCGGTTGGGCATGGATGTTGGCGATGTGATGCAGCATCCCAGTTTTGGGGCGGAGGCAATTTTGCCCTGTATCGAAAAGACTGACAGTTAGGGCTTTTCAAATCATGCCGGTGGGGCTAAAGACACTCTCGGTCCGGGGCGTAGCGCAGCCTGGTAGCGCATCTGTTTTGGGAACAGAGGGTCGGGAGTTCGAATCTCTCCGCCCCGACCACTTCATCTTCAGGATATGACAAGCAGTATAGCCACCGATTCGGTGGCCAATTTCGCGCATCGCGGGTGATTTGGTCGGTCGGATCGCCTGGCTTAAGTGTGTGTTAACTTTACGTTAATCTGTGTTAATCGCCCGGAAGCTAATCGATTTCGGCTCAGGTATTGATTGAGCCATTTGGCGTAAGTGGGCCGAACCTAAAGGGTTTCTCGATTTCGTGAAGACCCGTGATCTGTGGACAAGTCAGTGGGTGAATCACGTGGCCGTCGCCGGCGGTTTTCCGATTGGCCACGTCAACAGATTTAATCGAGATTTTGTGTTAAAAATTCGTTGACCCACTATGGGTAGATGCGTCAGGTTGTGCAGGCCGACAATCACGACACAATATGTGGTAGCGGCACGGGGACGGTTTCAGCAGGCGGGCGTAAAGCCAATAGCGACGTCACGATAGTTGTCTGGTCATTGACCGGACCGGTTGTGGTCGGCCTGGGGTTATCGATACGCATTATTTTTGCGCTGCACAAAGCGGTGCGATTCAGGATTTGGCCGCAACGACGGCAAGATAGCAAGGGGCAGAAGCAATGAAGATCGAACGCAATTTTACCACCGCCGGGCAGGATGCCTATGCCGCGTTGGAGTTCAAATCCACCACGTCAGAAATCCGAAACCCCGACGGGACGATTGTGTTCAAGCTGGATGATTGCGAGATCCCCGCCGGATGGAGCCAAGTTGCATCCGATGTCATCGCGCAGAAATACTTCCGCAAGGCGGGCGTGCCCTCTGCACTGAAAAAGGTGAAGGAAAAGGGCGTGCCGGAGTTCCTGTGGCGGTCCGAGCCTGCCAAGGGTGCAACATTCGGCGGCGAAACGTCAGCGAAACAGGTGTTTGATCGCCTTGCAGGCGCGTGGACCTATTGGGGCTGGAAGGGCGGCTATTTCTCGTCCGAGGACGACGCCCGCGCCTACTTCGACGAAATGCGCTATATGTTGGCGACCCAGCGCGCGGCACCGAACAGCCCGCAATGGTTCAATACCGGCCTGCATTGGGCTTATCGGATCGATGGGCCTGCGCAGGGCCACTATTACGTGGATTACAAGACGGGTGAGCTGACCAAATCGGCATCATCTTATGAGCATCCGCAGCCGCATGCCTGTTTCATCCAGTCGGTTGACGATGATCTGGTCAATGATGGTGGCATCATGGACCTGTGGGTGCGCGAGGCGCGTCTGTTTAAATACGGGTCTGGTACGGGCACGAACTTCTCAAGCCTGCGTGGCGAAGGTGAGCCGCTGTCTGGTGGTGGCAAGTCATCCGGTCTGATGGGGTTCCTGAAAATCGGTGACCGCGCCGCCGGCGCAATCAAATCGGGCGGCACAACACGCCGCGCGGCCAAGATGGTGATCGTGGATGCCGACCACCCCGATATCGAGGAATTCATCAACTGGAAGGTCATCGAAGAACAGAAAGTGGCGAGCATTGTTGCCGGTTCCAAGATGCACGAGCGTTATCTGAACGCGATCTTTGCGGCGATTAAAGCGTGGGACGGCGCGGCCGATGATGCCTACGACCCCAAGAAGAACGACACGCTGGCAGCTGCCGTCAAGGATGCGAAAAAGTCCGCGATCCCAGAGACTTACATCAAGCGGGTGCTGGACTATGCCAAGCAGGGTCATACCAGCATTGAGTTTCCGACCTATGACACCGACTGGGATTCGGAAGCCTATTCGAGCGTGTCTGGCCAGAACTCCAACAACTCCATCCGTGTCACCGATGCCTTCCTGGAGGCTGTCGAGAACGACGAGAACTGGAAGCTGATCAACCGCAAGAACGGTGAAGTTGCCAAGATTATCAAGGCGCGCGATCTGTGGGAACAGGTGGGCCACGCCGCATGGGCCTGTGCCGATCCGGGCATTCAGTACCATGATACGGTCAACGCCTGGCACACTTGCCCGGAAGACGGTGCAATCCGCGGCTCAAACCCATGTTCTGAATACATGTTCCTGGACGACACGGCCTGTAACCTTGCGTCGATGAACCTGCTGACCTTTTACAAGGACGGTGAATTCCAAGTTGAAGACTACATGCATTCGACCCGTTTGTGGACGGTGACGCTGGAAATCAGTGTGATGATGGCGCAGTTCCCATCGAAGGAAATCGCGCAGCGCTCCTATGATTTCCGCACGCTGGGTCTGGGTTATGCCAATATCGGTGGTCTGCTGATGAATATGGGCCTTGGCTATGACAGCGACGAAGGCCGCGCGATGGGTGCTGCGCTGACCGCGATCATGTCGGGCGTGTCCTATGCGACCTCGGCCGAGATGGCAGGCGAGTTGGGTGCCTTCCCGGGCTACCAGAAAAACAGCAAGCATATGTTGCGGGTGATCAAGAACCACCGGCAGGCCGCACTTGGGAAGACAACCGGCTATGACAAGCTGGACGTGAAGCCGGTTCCGCTGGACCACGCCAACTGCCCCGATCAGCGGTTGGTTGAACTGGCGGTGTCCGCTTGGGACGAGGCGCTGGCGCTTGGCAAGCAGCATGGGTATCGCAACGCGCAGGTGTCGGTGATTGCGCCCACCGGAACAATTGGCCTGGTCATGGATTGCGATACAACCGGAATCGAGCCTGACTTCGCTTTGGTGAAGTTCAAGAAGCTGGCCGGTGGTGGTTACTTCAAAATCATCAACCAGTCCGTGCCAGCGGCCCTTGAAAAGCTGGGCTATGGCTCGGCGCAGATCGAAGAGATCATCGCATATGCCGTTGGTCATGGTTCCATCGGGCAGGCGCCTGCGATCAACCACACGTCACTGATCGGGCATGGCTTTGGGCAGGCGGAGTTGGACAAGGTTGAGGCGGCGCTGGCGTCTGCCTTTGACATCCGGTTCGTCTTTAACCAATGGACGCTGGGTGAGGAGTTCTGCACAAAGACCCTCGGCATTCCCGCTGAGAAGCTGAACGATCCCACCTTCGATCTGCTCCGTCACCTTGGCTATTCCAAGCAGGATATCGACGCCGCGAATGACCATGTTTGCGGGACGATGACGCTGGAAGGTGCGCCATTCCTGAAGGAAGAGCATTACAATGTGTTCGACTGCGCCAACCCGTGCGGCAAAAAAGGTAAGCGTTATCTGAGTGTTGACAGCCATATCTATATGATGGCAGCGGCCCAGTCCTTTATCTCGGGTGCGATTTCCAAGACGATCAACATGCCCAATGATGCGACGATCGAGGATTGTCAGAAAGCCTATGAATTGTCCTGGTCGCTGGGCGTGAAGGCTAACGCGCTGTATCGGGATGGATCGAAACTGTCGCAGCCGCTGGCATCCGCGCTGGTAGAGGATGATGACGACGCGATGGAGGTGCTGGAAAGCGGCAACCATCACGAAAAGGCCGCGGTGCTGGCTGAAAAGATTGTTGAAAAGATCATCGTGCAGGAAGTCCGCAACCGCGAGCGGGAAAAGATGCCGCAGCGGCGCAAGGGCTATACCCAGAAGGCCATTGTTGGCGGGCACAAGGTCTATCTGCGCACCGGCGAATACGAAGACGGATCGCTGGGCGAGATTTTCATCGACATGCACAAAGAAGGTGCTGGCTTCCGGGCGATGATGAACAACTTTGCCATCGCCGTGTCGGTTGGCCTGCAATATGGTGTCCCGCTTGAGGAATTTGTGGATGCATTCACATTCACCAAGTTCGAGCCAGCGGGCATGGTGCAGGGCAATGACAGCATCAAGAACGCGACCTCTATTCTTGATTACATCTTCCGCGAATTGGCTGTGTCCTATCTCGACCGTACCGATCTGGCGCATGTCAAGCCGGAGGGGGCCACATTCGACGATATCGGACGCGGCGAACAGGAAGGCGTGTCGAACATCCAGGCCCCGACTGAGAACGCGGCGACGCGCTCGCTCGAAGTGCTCAAGCAGATTTCCTCGACCGGATATCTGCGCAAGCGGATGCCACAGGATCTAGTGGTGCTGCAGGGCGGCATGGGGGCGACAGCATTGGCCACCGGGTCTGATCCGTCGGCAGCTTTGCAGACACTCGTGCCAGAAGTTGAAACATCGACAACCGTTGTTACAGCGACATCAACCACCAGTCTGAGCGCACGGGACAAAGCCAAGATGCAGGGCTACGAGGGTGATCCTTGCGGGGAGTGCGGAAACTATACGCTGGTCCGGAACGGGACTTGCATGAAGTGCAACACGTGCGGCGGGACGTCGGGGTGTAGCTGAGGATTTAGTTCGATGAGCAAGCGTCCCAACATATCTGCACGGCGTGCCGCGCAAGTCTTTAAGGAGGCGGTTGCTTGTCGTCGCTTGTTCCGCGGTGATGGCAAATTCTTCAAGATGTCAGAGTTTTGGGAGTATCTGTGCGCCGAAAATGATTGCTGGAAGATCAAGCAAACAAAAAGCGGACCGCTTTCTGACTATCAGCGAAGGGCGGGAGTAGTCGCATTTGGCGACCTGATGACACTAGTTGTCGACAGTGAGTTGATGCGGCTGGCCCGCTTGGGTCGAGGTTTTGCGAATTTCATACTTGCGCACGAAATGTGCCACTTGATGCTTGATCACCACGCAAATGCAAAGGTGATAAAAAACTTCAAAGTCGTAGATAGCGAAACTGGTAAATCAGTGCTCCCACCAACAGACGAAGAACTGGAGACCAACTACGCAGCTATCTTCCTTCAATGCGGAATGGCCTTGTTTGATGAGAGACTTAGCGCAGTAGAGCTGGCACGTCGGGCCTACACTGATGTGGCTCTAGTAAAGAAAGCAAAATCCCTGGTGCGAATACCAGAGTTCAAGAGCGAGCTTGAACGCATTTCGAAGCAAAGGCCTAGAGTGGTGTTCTAGCAGAGTTCCGGGGCGAGTGCGCTCGCCCTCGGCGTGGATCGGGCCGCAGGCAACAAACCGAGCGGTATATAAAGAGTGAGCCTGATCAACGAAACTATAGGGTCCCTTCGGGGGCCCTTTTTTTGTCTGCTGGCGGGCTTTGCATTTCCCGCTGGTCCCGCGCATCATCTGCCAAAACCCGAGGGGCTGACATATGACTGATTTCCTGTTGCTGGCATTCATCTTTCTGATTGCAGGCGTCTTTTCAGTGCCGATAGCCACGCGGTTTGGGCTGGGATCGGTGCTTGGCTATCTGATCGCGGGTATTCTGATCAGCCCGGTCCTGGGGTGGCTGCATGTGGATGTGATCGCGATCCAGCACTTTGCAGAGTTTGGCGTTGTGATGATGCTGTTTCTGGTCGGGCTGGAGTTGGAACCGAAACTGCTTTGGTCGATGCGAGGGCGGCTGCTGGGGCTTGGCGGCGGGCAGGTTGGATTGACCGCATTGGCGGTGATGGGTGTGGCCATGCTGCTGGGGGCCAGCTGGACCATCGCGCTGGCGATTGGTCTGGTGCTGTCGCTAAGTTCGACCGCTATCGTATTGCAAACATTGAACGAAAAGGGATTGATGAAAAGTGATGGTGGCCAGTCAAGCTTTGCCGTTTTGCTTGCCCAGGACATTGCCGTGATCCCGATGCTGGCGCTGGTGCCGCTACTGGCCTTGCCAGAGTTGGCGGTGGTGACTGCGCATGGTGCGGAAGGTGGACATGAAGAAAGCATGAGCCTGGTTGCCGGATTGAATGGCTGGCAGACCGCCCTGGTCAATCTCGCGGCGATTGGCGCCGTCGTTGGGGCGGGCAGCTATCTGACGCGGCCGGTTTTTCGCTTCATCGCCGCGGCGGGTTTGCGTGAATTGTTCACAGCCACGGCGTTGATGATGGTGGTGGGGATTGCCCTTCTGATGTCGCTGGTCGGGCTTTCGCCTGCGTTGGGCACATTTTTGGCAGGGGTGGTCCTCGCCAATAGCGAATATCGGCACGAGCTTGAATCGGACATTGATCCGTTCAAGGGGCTGTTGCTGGGTCTTTTCTTTATGACTGTTGGTGCGAGTATCAATTTCGTTCTGCTGGGTGAAAATCTGGCGCTGATCATTGGTCTGACGCTGGGGCTGATCGCTGTGAAGACGGCGGTTCTGCTGGTTCTGGGCATGATATTCGGCATACGCGGCGGCGACCGTTGGCTGATGGCTTTGGGGTTGGCGCAGGCTGGCGAGTTCGGCTTTGTGTTGCTGTCCTTTACGGTGGCGAACGGGGCGATCCCGTCTGATATGGCGGATCTGCTGCTGCTGGTGGTGGCGCTGTCGATGCTGCTGACCCCGGTGCTGTTTATCCTTTATGACCGGTTGATTGCGCCGCGTTATGTGGGGCAGGAGGTTCGCGAGGCTGACACGATTGAAGAGCAGGGTGAGGTGATTATCGCTGGCGGCGGTCGGGTGGGTGGTATCGTGCGCCGTATTCTGAGCGCGGCGGGATACAGCCTGACGGTAATCGACTACAACGCCAAGCATCTGGAAAATATGCGAATTTTTGGTGCGCAGATTTATTATGGCGACGCGACGCGCCCTGATCTGTTGCATGCTGCCGGGCTGCAGAAGGCAAAGATATTTGTGATTGCGATTGATGACAGGGACAAGATCACCGAATTGGTGCGCTATGCCAAACAGGCAGCACCTGACGTGCATATCGTGGCGCGCGCAGTGGACCGGCATCATGTTTACGAGCTTTGGGCCGCAGGTTGTCGTGATATTATTCGCGATACTTATGACAGCTCCTTGCGCATGGGGCGGTCGGTGTTTGAGGCGATGGGGATCGCCCCGGATCGTGCAGAGATGATGGTTGAGGCGTTCAACCGCGCCGACCGGGCGTCGATGATATCGCTGGCCGATGCCTATGATCCGGCGATCCCTGTCATGGAGAACAAGGAATATGTTGCCCGTGTGCAGGAGATCATCGGACCGCGCGAGGCAGCGCTACACGATGAGATGATGGAAATCCTTGAAACCGGAAAAATGCCCGAGGCGGATGAACGGACCGGGTAGGGTTTTCCGGACGTTGTGGTCAGGCCGCCCGGTTCTTAACTATTACTTATAATGCTTTGAAAGAATGGAGAGTTTCAACGATGCGATGCCATGAGGTTGATTATGAGATATTTGGCGACGACATGCAGATTGTCGAGGTTGAGCTTGATCCGAAGGAAACCGTGATCGCTGAGGCCGGTGCCATGAATTACATGGAAGACGGTATCGGTTTTGAGGCGAAGATGGGTGATGGGTCATCGCCGTCGGGCGGCATCATGAATTCGCTGTTGAATGTGGGCAAGCGTGTGCTGACGGGCGAATCTATCTTCATGACCCATTTCACCAATAACGGGCAGGGCAAGAAACGTGTGGCCTTTGCCGCGCCATATCCGGGCAAGATCATTCCGATCAACATGGCCCTCGTGGGTGAAGAGCTGATTTGTCAGAAGGATGCGTTTCTTTGCGCGGCGTTGGGGACATCGACCGATATCGCGTTTCAGAAACGTCTTGGTGTGGGCTTTTTCGGGGGTGAAGGGTTCATCTTGCAGCGCCTGCGTGGCGATGGCATGGCCTTTATTCATATGGGCGGCACGGTGATCAAACGCGAGCTGCGACCTGGTGAGGTGATGCGTGTCGATACCGGTTGTATTGGTGCGTTCACCAGCGGTGTTGATTATGACATTGAACGGGCGGGTGGGTTGAAATCCATGGTGTTTGGCGGCGAAGGGTTGTTTTTGGCCACGTTGCGCGGGCCGGGGACGGTGTATTTGCAGAGCTTGCCATTCTCGCGTCTGGCTGACCGCATCATGCGTGCCGCAGGGCCGGGCGGCAGCAAGGGCGAAGGTTCCGTGCTGGGCGGTCTGGGCGATATGTTTGGCGACCGCTAGCGGGGGATATCAATACCCGGTTCAGCAAGGGTAAACCCGGCGAACTGAAATCCGGGCGAGACGGTGCAGCCGACCAATGTCCAGTCGCCGGTTGTGCGCGCGGCCTGCCAATACCCATTAGGAACAATGACTTGCGGTGTATGACCTGCGCCCAGATCGGGGCCGAGGGTGATATCCTTTGCCGGTCCTTTTTCATCTGCAGCCACTGACAGGATCAGGGGCGCGCCGGTGTAGAAGTGCCAGATTTCGACGGTGTCGACGCGGTGCCAGTGGCTGACTTCATCAGATTTGAGCAGGAAATAAATGCAGGTTCCGCTGGGCCGGCCATCGTTTTCGGCGACCCATGTCTGGCGGTAATGCCCGCCTTCGGGGTGCGGTTTCAGGCCCAGTTTCGTGATGATGTCGTCTGCGGTCATGGGCCAATTTGTCCTGTCGGCGTTGCGTCGGATTTGCGTCGGATAAACGTCGGACCCCAAGGCGCCGCCCGTTTACCATATCTTAATGTCGGCGGGTGCCGGATGCCCACCCCATCGCGCCAATTTGGCCGTACACCGTCGCATGCAATTTTTCGGAACACACGGAACCCACACACGTGCAGCGTGTTAACGAGGTACTACGCACCAAGTAACCGCAACCTTCTAGGGGAGACTGAAAATGAAGTCCTTTAAACTGACAGCTGCCACTGCAATCCTTGCCGTCGTTGGTTCAGCCGCGCTGGCAGACACGACGGCCATGGCAGACGAAGATCTGATCCGGACCCGTGATATCACGGGCGGCAATATCTACCGCATGGATGTCGATGTGAATGACACCATGTGGCGGGAAAACGATGCCTATGCATCGGTGGATGCCGAGTGGAACACGATTGGTGAGATCGAGGATATCGTGCTGAACAAGGACGGCCAGATGATCGGCATTATTGCCGAAATCGGTGGTTTCCTTGATATCGGCGACAAGCACGTGATGATCCCGGTTGAAAACATCCGCCTGACCGCCGTTGACGACCAGACCTATGGTTACGTGACCAACAAGACCGAGGAAGAACTGGAAGCGATGGAAGCGGTCGACGAAGCATTCTGGAACTGATCGCGATTTGATCCGTGAAGTGGGAGGGGTTCGCCCCTCCCTTTTTCAAGAAGTGATGCCGGTTTGACCGGTCAGAGAGGGTGTTCGTAAAAGACGATATTGTCCGCCAGTTCTTGCGGGACATCGTAATAGGGCGCGGTCGATCTGAATCCCATGCCTTCGTAAAGCGCCATCGCCTCGGGCAGGGAGCGCATGGTGTCGAGGACCATGCGCTGGTATCCAAATGTGCGGGCATGATCCATCGCTGCTTTGCAGAGGAGTTGTGCCACGCCTCTGCCGCGCGCAGCGGGGGTCACGAAAACGCGTTTGATTTCGCAGGTATGTGCATCAATCCGATGGGTCATACCGCAGGCGACGATTTGACCGGCTGTTTCCGCAACAAAAATCTCACCATCTGGTGCGACATGCCGACCGGGCAGCTCGTCCATCAATTTTTGATAGACGGGCATTTCATAATAATAATCGAGCAGTAGCGGGAAGTCGGCGGTCCGTTGGACGAGAATATCCCGGTAATCCCAGCAGAGTCGGCGCACGGCGTTCAGATCACCCGTCCCGCGCGCCGGTCTGATGGTGATGTCCGTCACTTCAGAATGCTGCGACCTGCATAGACCGCCGTTTCGCCCAGCATTTCCTCGATCCGGATCAGCTGGTTGTATTTTGCCAGCCGGTCGGAGCGCGAGAGTGAGCCGGTCTTGATCTGTCCGCAATTAGTGGCGACGGCGAGGTCGGCGATGGTGGCATCCTCGGTTTCGCCGGAGCGGTGCGACATTACGTTCGTGAACCGCGCCCGGTGGGCCATATCGACCGCTTGCAGGGTTTCTGTCAGGGTGCCGATCTGGTTGACCTTGACCAGCATGGAATTGGCGGACCCTTTGGCGATGCCGTCGGCCAGACGGGCGGGGTTGGTGACGAAAAGGTCGTCGCCGACCAGTTGCACCTTGTCGCCGATCATGTCGGTCAGGGTTTTCCAGCCGTCCCAGTCATCTTCGCTCATCCCGTCTTCGATACTGATGATGGGGTAGTCGCTGGCGAGTTTGGCAAGGTATTCGGCGTTTTCCTGAGAGGTGAGCGTGATGCCTTCGCCTGTCATCTCGTATTTGCCGTTCTTGTAGTATTCGGTCGCGGCACAATCGAGGGCGAGGTAGATGTCTTCGCCCGGTTTGTAGCCTGCCTTTTCGATGGATTTCATGATGAAATCGAGTGCTTCGCGGGTGGAGCCGAGATTGGGGGCGAACCCGCCTTCGTCACCGATGCCGGTGTTGTGGCCCGCAGCGGACAGTTCTTTTTTCAGGGTGTGGAACACTTCGGAGCCCATGCGCACGGCCTCGCGGATGTTGTCCGCAGCGACGGGCATGATCATGAATTCCTGAATATCGATAGGGTTATCAGCATGTTCGCCGCCATTGATGATGTTCATCATCGGGACGGGCAGGGTGCGGGCGGAGGTGCCGCCGATATAGCGGAAGAGCGGCTGTGCGGTGAAATCGGCGGCGGCCTTGGCCACGGCCATGGAGACGCCAAGGATGGCGTTGGCGCCGAGCCGCCCTTTGTTCTGGGTGCCGTCGAGTTCGATCATCGCCATGTCGATGGCGACCTGTTCGGTCGCATCGAAACCGAGGATCGCCTCGGCGATTTCGCCGTTTACGGCGGCGACGGCCTCAAGCACGCCTTTGCCCATGTAGCGGGATTTGTCGCCGTCGCGTTTTTCGACCGCTTCATGTGCGCCGGTGGAGGCCCCTGAAGGCACAGCGGCCCGGCCCATGGTGCCGTCTTCGAGGATGACATCGACTTCGACCGTGGGGTTGCCCCGGCTGTCGAGGATTTCGCGGGCGTGAATGTCGATGATGGTGCTCATGGCAGGCTCCTAGGGGCAGGGTGTTAGCGGTATCGCGCGCTCTATAGCGCGGGTTGTGACGCAAGGGAAGTACGGTGCAGTCGCGCCTCGCGCCAGAGGGTGAAGAGGCCGGTTGCGATGATGATGGCGGTGCCGATCCATGTGGGGGCGTCGGGGATTTCACCGAAGACCGCGAAACCGAGGATCAGCGCGAAGACCATGCGCGAATAGCGGAAGGAGGAGATGATGCCGGCGTTGCCGTGCCGTGTGGCGGTGACGAGGGCGAGATAGGCGGCGATGGCGAAGGCGATGCAGCCGAGGAGTAGGAGTGCCTCATAGGCGTTTGGGATGACGAAAGGTTGGCCTAATATGGCGGAAAGTGCGTATCCCGCCGGGATGATCAGGAGGAATGTGTGGGCGGCGAGTTGTGGGCCGGAGAGACCCACCTGCAATGATCGCGTCAGCAGGTCGCGGGCGGCCAGCGCCAGCATGCCCGCAACGGCCAGCAGGACCGCGCTGTTGAACCCCTCCAGCCCCGGGCGCACGATGATCAGAACGCCGGCAAAGCCGATCCCGATGGCCAGCCAGCGCCGCCACCCGACCTCTTGCCCCAGAAAAAGCGCGGCCCCGGTGGCCACGACCAGCGGGGTCGCCTGAATGACCGCAGAGGCGGTGGTGAGCGGTACAAGGGTGAGGGCGGTGGCAAAAAGGCAGGAGCCGATGACATCGGCGCCGCTGCGCATCAGGACCTTGGGGTGCAGGTATTCGGGCTGCCAGAGCGGGATGTTGCGGATCGTGAACCAGAGGATGAACGCGAGCAGGCCGCCGGTGCAGGTGATCGAGAGGACCTGCCCGACGGGGACCGTGCCGGACAGCGATTTGATCAGGGCATCCTCGACCGCGAAGCAGCCCATGGCGATGACCATGAAAAGCGCACCGCGCAGGTTTTCCATCAGTCGCTGGTTTCGGGTTTTCGCGGAACGCCATAGAGTTCAAGCCGGTGCCCCATCAGTTTGTAGCCCAGCTTGGCCGCGATCCGTTCCTGCAGTTCTTCGATTTCAGGATCGACGAATTCGATCACTTCACCGGAATGCATGTCGATCAGGTGATCGTGGTGGTCGCGGTCTGCGGATTCGTAGCGCGCGCGCCCGTCGCCGAATTCGTGTTTTTCAAGGATGCCCGCCTCTTCGAAGAGTTTCACCGTCCGATAAACCGTCGCCAGCGAAATCCGGGGGTCGGCGGCGGAGGCGCGGTTATACAGTTCCTCAACATCCGGGTGGTCATCTGCGGCCTCGAGCACGGCGGCGATGGTCCGGCGCTGGTCGGTCATGCGAAGTCCGTTCGCCTCGCAGCGGGAGATGATGGTGTCGGTCATGAATGTCCCGGTCTGTCTGTGGGTCCCTGATAACCAGCCTTGGCGCGGGTTTCCAGCGCCACCGGCCTAAAACCAGCGGATCAGACGCAAGATCAGGTAACCGGCCAGCCCGACCAGAATCATCACACCGCAGAGAATGGCAAAGCCATAGGGGCTGCCGACGCCGGGCATGCCGCCGACATTCACCCCGAACAGCCCGGTGAGGAATCCCAGCGGCAGGAAAATGGCCGCGATGACCGACAGGATATAGCTGTTTCGCCCGAGCCGGGAATCATTGACCATGTCGATATGTTCGCTGAGCGCGCTGAGCCGGTCCGCGACCTCGTGCAGTTCTTCGACGGACCGGGTCGCGCGGTTGGCGGTGTCGCGCAGCCGGTGCCGCAGTTTCTTGGTCATCAGCGGGGTATCGATTGTCGCCAGCGCCTTGACCGTGTCGTTCATCGGGCCGATATGGCGCCGCAGCTTGATGACACTGCGCTGGAGCGGGGCGAGTTCGTTCGCTTCGGTTTCGCCATTGTCGTAGATGCAGTCTTCGAGCTGGTCGGCCCGGTCTTCGACATCGAGCGAGATCCTTTCGATCCGATCCACAAGGCTTTCGGTGATCCGGGCGATCAGGTGGGCGGGGCTGACGGGGGCATTTCCGGCATCGATCTGGCCGCGCAGATCCTCCATCGCGAAAACACGCTGCCTGCGCACGCTGACCACCAGCCGCGGTGCGACCCACAGCCGGAGCGAGACCATATCTTCGACCTCCGCCCCTTCGTTCAGGTTGATCCCCCGCAAGGTCACGATCAGCCCGTCATCGAGATCATCGACGCGCGGGCGTGTCTTGACCGCAAGCAGTGTCCTGGTCGCCAGCGGAGGCAGGTTTTCATGGCACCACGTGTCCAGCCCCGGCGCGGAGAGATCGAAATGCAGCCAGCGATAGGCGGCCCCGTCACTGGCAGGCTGTGCGCCGCTGTCGGACACGGCGGTGGCGCTGCCATCGGCGTTGATGTCATAGGCGCAGACCGGGGTTGGATCAGATGACAAGCGTCCCCTCCATCGTTTTGACCGCCTGGCCGCTGATGGTGACCTTGATCGGCGCATGGGTCGTCGTGGCCTGAATGATCGACGGCCTCCCCATGGCAAAGCCCTGGCGGATCGTCAGAGTTTGCGGTGCACCCACCAGTTCCGTCAACAGTGCGGCAAGAGTGGCCGCCGCACTGCCGGTGGCCGGGTCTTCGGGGATGTTATCGAGCGGGGCGAACATGCGGGCGTCGATGGTGTTGCCTTGTCTGACATAGGCATAAAGCGCGAAATCCAGCCCTGCCGGGTATTCTGTGGCGCCTTGCCTGATGTGGTCGACGGATGGGGTGCAGGCGTTCAGCGCGGTTTCGTTCTGCAGTTCCGCGATCATGAAGGGCAGGCCGAGGCTGGCCTGTGTCGGCGCGTGGGTGTCGGTCTTGATGTCGCGGGGTTGCAGGCCGAGTGCGGCGGCGACAAGCGCCGGATCGGGGTCCGCGAGTTGTTCAAGTGGCGCGCTGGTCTGGAAGCTAGCGCCTGTGTCGCTGACCGTGCAGGGGATCGGCCCGATGCCGAGTTCCAGTGTCATCGCACCCTTGTGCCCCAGATCATGCAGGGCGATGGCCGTTCCGATGGTGGGATGCCCGGCAAAGGGGATTTCCATGGTTGGGGTGAAGATCCGCACCTTTGCAGTATGCGCCGGATCGGCGGGCGGATAAACGAAGGTGGATTCGGAGAAATTGAATTCGCGCGCGATGCTTTGCAGTTTGTCGTCTGGCAGGTGGGTCGCATCAGGGATCACGGCAAGCTGGTTGCCGCCGAAGGCGGCGTCGGTAAAGACATCGTAGACGAGGAATTGTGTCATTGCTTGTGCCCCATGGATTCGGCTGCTGAGTGGACAGCCAGACCCTGCACCATGATCGCACCGACCAACACCGAAAAATGCGGGGCGGGTCCGTCAGGCGAAGGGCAGTCGCAGCCATGTGCCGCCGAGGGGGCGCACGGTGGCACCGCTGCCGATCTTGAACCGTGCGAGGCCGGGCATGTTTTCGGTGTCGGCCGTGCCAAGGTCGAGCCGGGTCAGCCCCTGTCTGGCGAAATGATCGGCGGCATGCATCAGCAGCGCGTGATGGGCGTGGGCCTTGCGCCCCGCATCCCCGGTCCAGCCGATCTGGTAGGTGGCGACGGGTGCGTGGACCATAAACAACATGGCGGCGACGGGGGTGTTGGATTGCGTGGCGGTCAGGACGATCACATCGGTTGGGCTGATCGCGGCATAGGCGTGGATCATGGCGTGCGGCAGTGTACGGTAGCGTTTGGTGCGTTGCTGTGCGCGGTCTGCGTTAAGAAGCCATTGGTGCTGTGTCGTATGAAAAATGTCGTGCCTGATTTTGACGGTGGATTTGTGCCAGCTGTGCCGCCATTTGGGGTGTGGTTGCAGGGGGGCTGTCAGATCGATTTCGGCCACATGGGCGGGTGTCATGATCTGCCGGAATCCGGCCTGTCGGTAGGTTTCGGCGGGTGTTTCGGCGTTGATGATCCGTAGTGGGCTGTGCCGCAGCGATTGCGGATCATGGACCCGGATGCGTGTGGCAAAACTGATCCCGAACCGGCGGATGACCTGCACGGGCGATGTGCCGCCGATATCGATCTGGTGTGTGTCGGCGCCCAGCCGTTTCAAGGCGGCCCCGAAGGTGGGATGTTGTTGCAAGGGCAGGGCAGGGATCATGACCCCAGTTAAGCCATTTGAAACCTAAGCCGTGGTTAATTGCGTCATGAAACATGACCGATCAAGACCAGTCGCAGGCGTTGTCGCCCCTGCCGCCCGGCCCACGGTGCTGGGTGCCGCCGTTATCGCCACCGTGATGACATTTCCTGTCGCGGTGACGATCTTGTTTGTGGATCTGCTGTTGCTTTAGCCCAGCTGGACCAATGCGTGCCGTTTCTTGCCGGCGCTGAGCTTCATCGGGCTGGTCAGGGCGGCGGCATCGACCATCAGGCCGGCATCGGTCAGCGGTTCGTCGTTCAGCCGCGCGCCATGTTCGTTGATCAGGCGCTTGGCCTCTTTCCCGCTTTTAGCCAAACCGGCGCGCACGATCAGTTGCACGATAGAGATGCCTTCGCTGACGTCATCGGCGGTCAGGGTGAGCGTAGGCAAATCATCACCGATGCCGCCTTTTTCAAAGACTTCGCGGGCTGTCGCCTCGGCCGCCTGGGCCGCTTCGGCGCCGTGCAGCAGGGTGGTGACCGCGTTGGCGAGGATGATCTTGGCCGTGTTGATTTCGGCCCCTTCCAGCGCGCCGAGCCTGTCGCATTCATCGACCGGCAATTCGGTGTAGAGTTTCAGGAAACGACCGGTATCCGCGTCGGTGGTGTTGCGCCAGAACTGCCAGAATTCGTAAGGGTTGCACATGTCGGGGTTCAGCCAGACGGCCCCGGCCTCTGACTTGCCCATTTTCTTGCCGTCGCTTGTGGTCAGCAGTGGCGATGTCAGCCCGTAGATTTCGTGATCCAACACGCGCCGGGTCAGGTCGATCCCGTTGACGATATTGCCCCATTGGTCAGACCCGCCCATCTGCAGCAGGCAGCCGTAGCGCCGGTTGAGTTCGAGGAAATCGTAGGCCTGCAGGATCATGTAGTTGAATTCGAGGAAGGACAGGGATTGTTCCCGGTCCAACCGCGATTTCACGCTTTCAAACGACAGCATCCGGTTGATCGAGAAATGCCGCCCGATATCACGCAGGAAATCGAGGTAGTTCAGATCGTCCAGCCATTCGGCATTGTTGATCATCATCGCGTCGGTTGGGCCGTCGCTATAGGTCAGGTAGGCCGAGAACACCTGTTTGATCCCGGCGATGTTTTCATCGATCTGGGCGGGGCTGAGCAGGGGCCGTTCGTCCGCACGGAATGACGGATCGCCGACCTTGGTCGTGCCGCCGCCCATGAGCGTGATCGGTTTGTGCCCGGTCTTTTGCAGCCAGCGCAGCATCATGATCTGGATGAGCGAGCCCACATGCAGCGATTTCGCGGTTGCGTCAAAGCCGATATAGGCGGGCACCACCCCTTTGCTCAGCGCCTCGTCGAGGCCCTGATAATCCGTGCAGTCGGCAAGAAAGCCGCGCTCCATCATGATGCTGATGAAATCGGATTTGGGATGGTAGGTCATTGGCTTGTTCCCGTGAATTGCGTGGTGCAGTCTATAAGGGCGTCGCGGGACAAGGGAAAGCGTATGTTGCAGGCAGATGTGGTCACCGCCCTTGGCACGATGTCAGGGACGTCGCTGGACGGGGTTGATGCGGCGGTGCTGCGAACAGATGGCGTTGCGATTCATGGGTTTGGTCCCACATCCTATCGCCCCTATTCCACTGCGGAACAGATGGTGTTGCGTGCACATTTGGGGCGCTGGCCGGGTGATGGTGTGGATGCGGCGACCCGGATTGTCGAAGACGCCCATATTGCGGTGATGCGTCCGTTTGGCGGGATTGATTTGGCCGGTTTTCACGGGCAGACGCTGGCCCACGACCCTGCGCAGGGTCGGACCCATCAATGTGGTGATGGATACCGGATCGCACGCGCATTGGGCTATCCCGTGGCTTGGGATTTTCGCAGCGAAGATGTCAGGCGAGGCGGGCAGGGTGCCCCGCTCGCTCCGTTTTATCATTTTGCTTTGGCGAAGTGGTTGAAGGCTGAGGCGCCGATGGCGTTTTTGAACCTGGGGGGCGTGGGAAACATCACTTGGGGTGATCCGCGGCTTGCCCGGCCAGAGGAGGGTGGTGCGCTTTTGGCGTTTGATACGGGGCCGGCGAATGCGCCGATCAATGATGCCATGCGCCAGCGGCGCGGATTGGCATTTGATGACGCTGGCGCATTGGCCCGTCAAGGACAGGTCGACAAGGGTATCTTGGCCGCGTTCGCGGAGCATCCCTATTTTGAGAAACCCCCGCCCAAATCGCTGGACCGGGATGATTTTGCGACCTTGCTTGACCAGACTGCAGTGTTGGACGATGCCGATGCCATTGCCACGCTAACTGCCGCTGCGGTTGAAGGGGTGGCTCGGGCGATGGCGCATTGTCCTATCGCGCCGTTGAAGGTTCTGGTGACAGGGGGCGGTCGCAAGAATGCGACGATGATGGATCGCCTGGCGGTTGCGCTGAGATGTCCGGTTCAGCCCGTCGAGGCGGTTGGTTTGGATGGTGATATGTTGGAGGCTCAGGCCTTTGCTTATCTTGCCGTCCGGGTGGCGCGCGGGCTGCCGATATCGGCTGCAGGCACGACCGCTGTAGCGCATCCTTGCGTGGGTGGCCAATTGGCGACCCCTGCATAGCTGTCAAAAAAATGCCTCATTTATAGGCGGTGATCCGAAATTTTTCGAACAGTTGAGCGAAATCAATTCAATTGTTTCAATTATGGGCTAAAGTTAGCCGACTGGCGTCTGGTTTTCATGCCCATATTTGCCGAAGCCCATCACAGACGCGTGAGGGCTATGGAACTTTTTCTATTAACTGCCAGTTAACTCACACGGTAACCCGATTAACGGAGAATAAAATGAAACCGACATTTACAACCGCTCGTTCGAGCATGTTCGCACTGCCACTCATTCTTGCTGGCGGTATGGCTGCAGCGGGCGGTCTGGCCGAACCTGTTGCACCACCTGCACCTGTTGCACCACCACCCGTCGTTGTTGCGCCAAGTGCGGATTGGACGGGTTTTTATGCTGGTGGCCAGCTAGGCTTTGGGCAAATTGAATCCGACGCTTTGGCCGATGATGAGAGTGGTGCTGTTTATGGTGTCCACGCTGGTTATCTATATGATCTCGGTTCTGTTGTTTTGGGTGCAGAGGTCGATTATGACGCAAGTAATATCGAAGGCGAAGCCGCGGCAGCCCCTGTGGATGTCGAGCTTGATAGCGTTGCTCGCCTGAAATTCCTTGCTGGTTACGATGCCGGGCAGTTTATGCCATATCTAACCGCAGGTGTTGCAAGGGCAACAGTGTCGGTCGACGGCGATGATGATGATGACGACGGTCGTTTTGTGGGCCTTGGATTGGCTTATCAACTCAGCGACTCCTTGCGCGTTGGTGGAGAAGTGTTGAGACATCAGTTCGAAGATTTTGGTGGTGGTGACGATATTGATGCGACAACAGCGACGGCGCGTGTGTCGTTCCAGTTCTAAACAATAATTTCCTTCCGGCCAGCGACTGTCCCGTGTCCCAAACTAATCGGCCGGAATAGCTACGGGAGGGCCGGTGACCTCAGTCACGGGCCCTTTTTTCTATTCCTGTGTAAGAAGATGGCCGATTTTCCCCCCTCCTATTCCTGTGCCCAGATCGCCGAACGATCCCTCCTGGAGCATCTCGACCGCAGCATCGTACATCGCCCGATGTGTGATACGTGCAAGCGAAGAACCGAGCGAAATGCGCGCCACTCCAATGTCGGCGAAGGCCTTTAGCGACTGATCGGTATAAGGTCCAGCGACCAGTGCGTTAACTGGAGCGTTGGTTGCTGAACAGATTTGCGCCAGATCGTCCATCGTTGCGGGAAGTGGCGCATAGAGGCAGTCTGCGCCTGCGGCCTCGAATGCCTGTAAGCGACGGATCGTTTCATCCAAATCGTAACGTTGGCGCAGGATGCCGTCGGCCCGGGCTGTAAGAACGAAATCATGCGGCAAGTTGCGTGCTGCCTCGGCGGATGCCCTGATCCGTTCGACAGCCAGATCAAAGTCATAGGCGTCAAAACCATCCGTGCTGATATCCTCGATGCAGATACCTGCCAGCCCGACTTCGGCTGCCAGACGAACCGTTTCGGCGCAGGTGTCGGGATCGTCACCAAACCCGTTTTCGAAGTCGCCTTGCACTGGCACGCTGACCACTGACAGGATTTCTGCTGCATGGGCAAGGGCTTCGTCGCGGCTGATGGTCCCGCCGTCCGGTCGGCCCATGGTAAAGGCGTGCGCTGCCGAGGACGTCGCGAGCGCCTTGGCCCCCATGGATTGCATCATTTTGGCCGATCCTCGGTCCCAGATATTGACCATGATGAACGGATCGCCCTTGATATGTAGGGCGCGGAAGTTCTCGGCGGGGTGGGTCATTGGGTTCTCCTGCTTGCGTAGTGTTTTTCGATATCTATCAGGCGTTGCTTGCGCCAAAGCCCGCCGCCATAGCCGGTGAGCGATCCGTCGGCGCCGATCACCCGATGGCACGGGATGATGAGGGCGATTTGGTTGGCCCAGTTGGCACGTGCCACCGCACGTGTCGCGTTTGGTGCACCGATCAGGCGGGCGAGGTCGCGGTAGCTGTGTGTTTCGCCTGCAGGGATGTCGCGCAGTGCGGTCCAGACCTGGCGGGTGAAGGCGGTGCCGTGCAGGACGAGCGGGACGCTGAATTGGTCACTTTTGCCCGAGAAATAGGCGCTGAGCTGGTCGCTGACCTGATCTGTGGTGTCGAAGCGGCCGACGCCGATACTGCCTTTGGTCAGTTTGCGTAAGCGCTGTAATTCGCGGGGCAGCGCCTTGCGATCGGCGAATTCAAGAAGATGCAGCGCCCGTTCGTCGCAGACTGCAATCATGGACCCGAGCGGAGTGTCAATGTGGTCCGCTCGTAACATAGCATCGGATTTGAACTGGTTGGGGGCTGTCCCGATGAGCTTGGCGAAGCCGGCGCGGAAGGCCGATGGGCTGTCGAACCCGGCGTCGAGCTGTGCGTCGATCACCTTGCCCTGGCCCAACGCGCTGAAACCATGGGCGAGCCGTCTTTGCCGCGCCATATCAAGGAATGTCACCCCGAAATGGCGCTTGAAGCTGCGTCGGACGGTCGAAGGGTCGAGCCCGCGCGCTGTCAGATCGGCCTCGGACCAGCGATGTGTAGGGTCCTGATTGAGCGCATCAAGCAGATGTTGGATTGTCGGATCGCCCTCTGCCTCTGGCGCGATGGGGTGGCAGCGTTTGCAAGGGCGGAAGCCCGCATTGATGCAGGCCGCCACATCATTGTAAAAGCTGCAGTTTTCCCGTTTCGGTTTGCGGGCCGGGCAGGTCAATCGGCAAAAGATGCCGGTTGATGCGACGCCGACATAGGCGCGCCCGTCAAACGCCGGATCACGGGCGAGAAGGGCTGCGTAAAGCGCGTCGTCTGAAGGTAGGTCAAATAACATGACCTATCTATAGCTGATTCCCGGTGGCCGTGCCGCCTGAATTCGGGCGTCTATTTGATTTGGGTTTGGGCGAATTGGATCAGGCGGTTGAGCGCGGCGATGTAGGCGTCATCATCAATGGTCATCGCGACCCGCACATGACCGGCTGCCGCCTGACCAAAGCTTTCGCCCGGCATGACGGCGATGTGTTCAGCGTCGAGCAGCGCGTTGGCGAATGTATCACCTGATAGGCCTGTCGCGCGTATGTCCAGCATCACATACATGGCCCCTTGGGCGGGTACGGCGCGGACCGCGTTTTGCCCTGCTAGCGCGTCGATTGTTAGGTCGCGGCGGCGGCGGAAGGGGGCAGCGACAGCTTCTTCGACCTCAATCCCTTGGCCCAGCGCAAATTCAGCGGCGTCCTGAATATAGCCGGGCACGCCATAGGTCGTGTGGGTGGCGAGCGTGATCAGATGGTTGATTGCTGCCTCTGGCCCGCAGATCCAACCGACCCTGCTGCCGGTCATGGCGTGGCTTTTGGACATGGATCCGACGACCAGTGTTCGGTCGGCCATGTCAGGCAGGGCGCGCGGGCTGGTGTGGGTCCCTTGCCAGACCTGCGTGTCGTAAACCTCGTCCGAGATCAGCCAGAGGTCGTGATCCTGGCAGGTCTTGGCTATCGCGCCCAGCGTCGTGTCGGAGTACACGACGCCTGTGGGATTGTTGGGTGTGTTGATCAGCAGAGACTTGGCGCCGGGTGCCGCGGCGTTGATCGCATCGGCTGTTGGTTCGAAATTTGTATCGGGGGCCGTCACGATAGGTTTGGGCATGGCCCCAACCCCACGGATCGTGCCGGGGTAGGTTGCGTAATAGGGGTCGACAAAGAGAGCGGTGTCGCCCGGATTACATGCGGCCATGTGGGCGGCAAAAAGCGCGGCCTGACCGCCGGGGGTGATCAGGACGTTATCTGCTGTCGTGGGCACGCCGGTGCGTTCCGCGATCCGTGCCGCCACGGCTCGGCGCAGACTGGCCGTGCCAGGCACCTCGGCATAGCCGGTATGCCCGCCGCTTGCCGCATCATACATCGCGCGCAGAATGTCCGGGGCTGTGCGGATATCGTGTTCACCGATTGTGAGTTCGGTGACATTTATCCCGGCATCGATCATACGCCGGGCCTTGTAAAACACACCCCAGCCGTCAGAGCCGCCGCCGGTGATGTTTGTGATGCGTGATGAGAGTTCCATAGGGCGCAGGGGAAAGCCGAAGCGTGGGCGAAGTCAACCAGATAGCTGGGTCAGGTTCCGGGGACCGGGCCCTTCTTGTGCCTTGATGTCTTTGGGGTTGTAGAGCGCGCAGGATTTCAGGCTGAGGCAACCGCAGCCGATGCAACCGTCGAGCTTGTCCCGCAATTCTTCAAGGGCGGCGATTCGCGCGTCGATTTTTTTGCGAAAGGTTCTGCTGATCCGGGTCCAGTCGGCCTTGGTCGGGGCCTTGTGATCGGGCAGGGCGCGCAGATGGCCGGCGATTTCAGCCAGCGGAAAACCGAGCTTTTGCGCGGCCATGACAAATGACAGGCGCCTTATGTCATGCCGCCCGTAACGCCGGTGGCCGCCCTTGTTTCTAACGGGTTTGATGATCTCGTGTGTTTCGTAGAACCGGATGGCGGACACGGCGAGGCCGGTCCGGTCCGCTAGGTCCCCAATCGATAATCCCTGAGGCATGAAGAAAGTCCTTGATCTCAAGTTAACTTGAGAAATTAAAACATGTTTGTCGATGATTGAACAGAGGAGAGGGCAGATGCCGAAATCGAGAACGACGCGCTATTGTGCTGATCCGGAGGCCTTGGCTGCAATGAAGCGAGATGGGCTTGGCTGGGGTCATGATCTGGAATGCGGCTATTTTGAAGACTTCGCACCTGTTCCACGACCCAATCTGTTCACACGCTTCGTCAGCCAATTGAGAAGGAGATCATAACAATGGCACATCTGGAACACGTCAATATCACCGTGGCCAACCCCAAGAAAACCGCCGCGATGCTGTCGGATCTGTTCGGCTGGCACACGCGGTGGGAAGGATCGGCCATGGATGGCGCCGGGTACACGGTGCATGTGGGGACCGACGACAGTTATGTCGCGGTCTATTCCGGTACCGCCCCCGAGCAGACAGTGCCGAAGTCAGACGCCAGCTATTCCACGCGTGGGGGGCTGAACCACATCGGTGTTGTGGTCGATGACATTGATGCGACGGAGGAAAAAGTGAAGGCCGCCGGATATGAGCCGCGTAGTCACGCAGATTATGAGCCCGGTCGCCGGTTCTATTTCTACGATGCCGATGGTGTGGAGTTTGAGGTTGTCAGCTATGCTTGACCCTCACGCGGCGTGAGGCGGCAGAACGGGTACATGGACCACCGAATCAGGGAATATACCGTCGGTCAGTTGGCCAAATTGTCGGGCGTCACGGTGCGCACGCTGCATCATTACGATGCGATCGGCCTGCTGACCCCGCACCATGTCACCCACAGCGGTTATCGCGTTTATGGGCAGGCTGAACTGCTGCGGTTGCAGGAAATCCTGTTCTACCGCGCGTTTGGCCTGCCTTTGCAGGACATCGCAGTTGTGCTGCAAGACGAGGCCGATGCCCTGACGCGCCTGCGCGCACATCGCGAACGGCTTGTATCGCAGGTCGCGGATACGCAGGCGTTGCTAAGCACCCTTGATCGGACCATCGCAACACTCTCAAAGGAGGCAAAGATGCCCGATACCGACCTATACACCCCGTTTGATGCAGCCAAACAGACCGCGTATGAAGATTGGCTGATCACCACATATGGACCGCAGATGGCAGCTGATATTGCCACTTCGAAAGTGGCTGTCGATGCAATGCCGGAGGGGATCGCGGGGGCGATGAGTACGCTTGCGGATATCGAAGCGCGGTTGGTGACCCATTTCAAGGCAGGGATAGCGCCTGGTGATGCTGACCTGCGAGCCGATTTGGAGGCGCATCGCGCGTTGATGGGGAGGTTGTGGGGCAAGGAATGTGCACCTGAGGCTTATGCGGGCCTGGGTAAGCTTTATCTGTCGCATCCCGATTTTGTGGCGCGTTATGAACGTCTGGCCGAACGGTTTTCAACATGGTTGCCCGCCGCGATGCAGGCCTACGCCGCTGAAATTTCGGCCTGAACCTTTTTCGGGAGGGACTTGAATATGATGTCGTAAGAGGTCTGGATGCGATGGCGCATCTCGTCCTCTGCGGCGTCAAAGGGCACCAGTACCCAGCTTTTGTGGAAATAGGGGGCCTTGGTCGCGGCACCGGCGTCGATCAGCATCTGGGCGGTTTCGACGCTGTCTGTCTTGGCGGCGAAACCGTCAATCCTCTCGCCGAAACAGACGAACATCTTTTCGCCCACCTTCCAGCTGTCCAGTTCCGTTGTTGGATCGGACGCACGGGCGCCGGGCATTTCAGCGCAGATTTTGTTGATCAGCTGCCGTGTCATGCTGGCAGAATGCCTGATCGGTCGTCGGGGGACAATGGTTGGGGCGCGCCCATTTGGCCGTTAACCTGTTCTTTGCAAAATGCGGGATTTTCGCCAGCCGATCAGCTAATCTGCCGCCATGAGGTGTGGGTTTTCGGGTGAGAGATGCAGGTATGTCGTTTGCTGAGCTGGTAGGATCAAATCATTCGTCGAAGCGGTCAATTGGCCGCCGTCAGGAAGACCGTGCTGTGCGCGGAGGGTTGTGGGCTGCAGGCCGAGAGCGGCGTCATCCTGTTTTGCAGACCCATGCCGCCGCCCAATCAGTTGTCATGGCCGGGTTTTCGGCTGGAGCGGCCTCTCCCAAAGCGGAGGATGTCAGTCAGCTTTATGCCCAAGCCAAACCGAAGAAGACGGAAGAAGAATTGCGTCATGAGGCGTTTATGCGCGAGGCGGAACTGGCCCATCAGGCCGCCCAGCGCGCCTGGGTTTTTGAACGCCGCACGGGCCAGAAACCGCGTGCGACGGATGTCGAGGACGCGGTCATACTTGATGGCTAAGCGTTGTCTGTCTTCGTAGGTTGCCACAGTTCGATGGGGTTGCCTTCGGGGTCATGGATGCGGGCGAAGCTGCCGATATCGGCTATCTCGTCCCGTCGGCCAATCTCGATCCCGGCGCTTTGAAGCTGTTCAATCAGCGCATCCAGATTGGATACCCGGAAATTCAGCATCCATTGCTGGTCCATCGCGCCGAAATATTCAGTGTCCATGGCAAAAGGGGCAAAGACGGTTGGTCCGCTCTTTTGCATCCATGGCTGTTCATCCGCGGTTTGCGTCACAGGATTGATGCCAAGTTGTTGTTCGTACCACGCCGCCAGCGCTTTGGGGTCTTTTGCGCGGAAAAAGAAACCGCCGATTGCGTCGACCTTTTCCATCTTCATCTCCTCTTTAGACCATGATCACTTGCGAAATCATTATATCTTGGTTTGTTGCGGTCGTGCGTCAAAAGTTAGTTGACGGCGTGAGCGGTGATGGGCCGGTGCAGGCTGGACGGGTCGGTGCCGGTCTGCTATGAAACGCGCATGAAGAGCATCTGCATCATTACCTGCTGCATTATTATCTGCTGACATCTGTCGCGGGTCGCTCTTTCACGTTTTCATTGAATACTGAACTTGTTAAGCCCGCGGCGAAACCCGTTTGCGAGGCGTTATGACCACCATCAGGCTACACAACACCAAGACCCGCCGGCGCGAGGAGT
The DNA here is from genome assembly GCF_046762885.1 of Yoonia sp. SDW83-1. Lineage (NCBI taxonomy): Bacteria > Pseudomonadati > Pseudomonadota > Alphaproteobacteria > Rhodobacterales > Paracoccaceae > Yoonia > Yoonia sp. SDW83-1. Next base: position 160,281 of record NZ_JBKQXO010000005.1, on the reverse strand, counting down.
TCGTGCCGATTGATCCGCAAAATGTGCGGCTCTACCTCTGCGGGCCGACGGTGTATGATCGGGCGCATTTGGGCAATTCGCGCAATGTGCTGGTTTTTGATGTGCTCTTTCGCCTGCTGCACCATGTTTATGGCCCGGATCATGTGACTTATGTCCGCAACTTCACCGATGTGGAGGACAAGATCAACGAACGTGCCGCCGAGACGGGCAGGGCGATTGGTGACATCACCGCGGAGACGATTGGCTGGTATCATGATGATATGGATGCGTTGGGGGCGTTGCGCCCCACGCATGAGCCGCGCGCGACCAACTACATCGCTAAGATGGTGGCGATGATCGCCGATCTGGTGGCTAAGGATCATGCCTATGCTGCCGATGGTCATGTCCTGTTCGCGGTTGAAAGCTATGCCGATTATGGCAAGCTGTCGGGCCGGTCGATTGACGACATGATCGCGGGCGCCCGTGTCGAGGTCGCGCCGTACAAGCGGAATCCTATGGATTTTGTGCTGTGGAAGCCGTCGGGTGACGGACAGCCGGGATGGGACAGCCCCTGGGGGTATGGCCGCCCGGGCTGGCACATCGAATGCTCGGCCATGGCGCATGAGTTGCTGGGCGAGAGTTTCGATATTCATGGCGGCGGGAATGACCTGATGTTCCCTCATCATGAGAACGAGATTGCCCAATCCGCCTGCGCCCATCCGACCGGTGAGTTCGCGCGCTACTGGATCCATAACGAGATGCTGCAGGTCGAGGGCAAGAAGATGTCCAAGTCGCTGGGCAATTTCTTTACGGTGCGGGATCTGCTGGATAGCGGCATTCCGGGTGAGGTGATACGGCTGGTGATGCTGGGCACCCACTACGGCAAGACCATGGACTGGACGGAGACCCGCCGGGCTGAGGCCGACGCGACCTTGCGCCGCTGGTATGGCATTCTGCATGGTCACGGGTTTGGTCGTGATCTGGTGGCTGCGTTAAAGGCGGATGGCAAGTGGGAGCCGGACGCGGAGTTCATCGGCGTGCTGGCCAATGATCTGAATACGCCGGGGGCACTGGCGCGTCTGCATGTGCTGGCGAAAGGCAAGACACCGGCCGCGCTGGCGGGTTTCGCCCATGGGATGGAGATGTTGGGACTCGTGAATGACTGGGCCGCGATCCCGATGTTTGATGGCGGAGAGGCAGGGCCGGAAGTGACCCAGGCAGTGACTGCGCGGGTTGATGCCCTGCTGGCGGAGCGTGCAGAGGCGCGGGCGGCCAAGGATTGGTCGCGCGCCGATGCAGTGCGCGATGTGCTCAATGCTGCTGGCGTCCAGGTGACTGATGTGGGCGGGCAGGCAACCTGGGTGCCTGGCCCGGATTTCGATGCCGCCAAACTGGGGGATATGTGATGGAGAAATTTCGTCACGAAAATTCTCGCGGCGTCAAAATCTTCGTGACAAAGATTTTGTGGGGGGTGTCGTGAAAGAGAGGCTTTATCTTTTCGACACCACTTTGCGGGATGGGGCCCAGACCCAAGGTGTGCAGTTTTCGGCTGAGGAAAAGCATCAGATTGCGGGCGTGCTGGATGGGCTTGGGCTGGATTACATCGAAGGTGGCTGGCCGGGCGCGAACCCGACCGATACGGCGTTTTTTGCCTCGCCGCCGCAAACTCGCGCGACTTTCACCGCCTTTGGGATGACCAAACGCACAGGCCGATCTGCTGAGAATGACGATGTTCTGGCTGCAGTGATGAATGCCGGAACCTCTGCCGTCTGTCTGGTGGGCAAGGCACATGATTTTCATGTGACGACCGCCCTTGGTGTGACGTTGGAAGAGAATACCGAGAACATCCGCAGCAGCTTTGCACATATCAAGGGGGCGGGGCGTGAGAGTTTGTTCGACGCGGAGCATTTCTTTGACGGCTACAAGGCCAACCCGAATTATGCGCTGGAAGCCGTGCATGCCGCTTATGACGCCGGTGCCCGTTGGATTGTCCTTTGTGATACCAATGGTGGGACGCTGCCGGACGAGATTGCGACGATCGTGACGGCGGTGATCGCCAGCGGTATTCCGGGCGACCATGTGGCGATCCATACCCATAATGATACCGAGAATGCCGTGGCCGGATCGCTGGCGGCAGTGATGGCCGGGGCCCGGCAGATCCAAGGGACCTTGAATGGCTTGGGCGAGCGGTGCGGCAATGCCAACCTGACGACGCTGATCCCGACACTGCTGTTGAAGGAGCCTTATGCCAGCCAATTTGCAACCGGTGTGTCGCGGGATGCGTTGAAAGGGCTGCGTCGCGCCTCGCGTCTGTTGGATGATATTCTGAACCGGGTCCCCGCCAAGCAGGCCCCTTATGTGGGGGCGTCGGCCTTTGCTCATAAATCGGGGCTTCACGCCAGCGCTATCGCCAAGGATCCCAGTACCTATGAGCATGTCGACCCTGCTGCGGTTGGCAACAGCCGGATCGTGCCCATGTCCAATCAGGCGGGCCAGTCGAACCTGAAGGCCCGGCTGGCGGATATGGGGATTGCAGTGGAGACCGGAAACCCGGCGCTGCCGCGCATTGTCGAGCGGATCAAGGAGCGTGAAGCGCAGGGTTTCACCTATGACGGAGCGCAGGCCAGTTTCGAGATTTTGGCCCGCGAGGAATTGGGCCTGCTGCCTGCCTTCTTTGAGGTGAAGCGCTACAAGGTTACCGTCGAGCGCCGCAAGAACAAGCGCAATCAGATGGTGTCACTGTCAGAGGCTGTTGTCGTGACCAAGGTGCGTGGCGAGAAATTCCTGAATGTGTCTGAGAGCATGGGCCCTGACGGGTCCGATCAGGGACCGGTGAATGCTTTGGCGCGGGCGCTGGTCAAGGACCTTGGCCCTTATCAAGGCATGATCGAGGATATGAGGTTGGTCGATTTCAAGGTGCGGATCACCAATGGCGGGACGGAGGCCGTGACCCGTGTCATCATTGACAGCGAGGACGGGCAGGGCCGTCGTTGGTCCACCGTGGGGGTCAGCGCCAATATCGTGGACGCTTCGTTCGATGCGCTGGTTGATGCGATCAACTGGAAATTGATCCGAGACGGGGCTGAGGTCTGATTTCTTGGGTATTCTTCGCAAGATGTTGATGACATGAGCTTTGACGCTTATGCCGCCCTTGTGGAACGCGCTGATCCGGAGCGGTTTCGTGCTGCGATGGCCGCCCCGGTGGCGGCGCGCCGTGTTCTGTTTCCGCTTTATGCGTTTAATGTTGAGGTTGCCCGCGCCCCTTGGGTGACCGAAGAGCCGATGATTGCCGAGATGCGTATGCAATGGTGGCGCGATGCATTGGAAGAGATTGCAGGTGGCGGCCAACCGCGACGGCATGAGGTTGTTGATGCGCTGGCTGATGTGTTGGACGACGAGGGCGCGCGATTGCTGGACAAGCTGGTCGCAGCCCGCCGTTGGGATGTCTACAAGGATGCGTTTGAGGATGCCGCGCATTTTGACGACTATATTGATGCGACCTCTGGCCATTTGATGTGGACCGCCGCGCGTCTGCTGGGCCATGCGGATGAGAGTGCGGTGCGCGATTTTGCCTATGGGGTTGGTGTGGCCAACCTGTTTCGGGCGATCCCTGATCTGGAGGAACGTGGCCGCAAGCCGCTGGTGGACGGGTCAGGAGCAGCGGTGACGGCGCTGGCGGAAAAGGCGACTGCGCGGTTGGAGGCGGCTCGGCGGCAACGACGGAGCGTGTCTGCAGAGGCTGGTGCGGCGCTCTATGCAGGGTATCTGGGCCGACCAGTGTTGCGGCAGGTTTTGAAGGATCCTGGCAAGGTGGCGCGCGGCGCATTGGGATTGCCGCCATTGGCCGAGCGTGTGCGGTTTCTGAATGTCGCGCTGCGGGGGTGGTGGCGGTAGCGTTGTGTTGGCGGTCTGTGTGTTCAGGTATCGTTGTTGTGTTCGGTCATGGCCCGTTTGAGCGCCTTGGCAGAGCGCGGGCTGAGCCGCGTCAGCGCATCCTGCGGGTTCAGGTCATGCTGCGCCAGAAAGACGGCCAGCGCGTAGGCCCGCGATTCCTGTGTCATGTAGCCGGACCAGCCCATTTGGGCCGGGCCGTCGAGCGCGAAGAGCCCGAGACCATGGGTGATGCAGTGCAGATCGGTTGAGAGTTCGTGGACCGGTTCTCCGCCGGGCATCGCTTCGATATGCGCGGCGAGGCGGGCATGCATCAGCTCGTGCGCCATGGTGTTGATGAAGGCGATTGGCGTCGCCATCAGGGCCGCGTCGTAGCTGATGAGAGGGTTATGGTCATCGTGCAGATAGGTGCCGCCGACACCAGCGATGTCCTGATAATTATGCCGGTATTCCGGGGGCAAGTTTGACAGCGGCTGCACCTCGATCGGGGCGACCGGCAGCAGGGCGGCGATGTCATTGGCGATCTGCTGGGCGACCTCGGGCGTTTGGCCGGCCCCGGCCGTGAAATAGTCACGGCTTGGCGTGATCAGTTTGCGGCTGTCGGTCCAGTTTTTCCCGAACGTGTCATCGGCCCAGTCGAAACTGTCGATGATCCAACCCTTCAGATCATCGCTGATGCTGGGTTTTCGGCCCCAGAACATGGCGATCAGGTTGCAAGTTTGGGCTGGCGCACCAGCCAGATCAGTGATCCGCCTGCCAGCACAAGGAAGGGGATCATGGCGAGGTTGACCGCATTCCAGCCTTCGACCGCCGACCCGCCAGAGCAGTTCATCAGCCCGCCGGAGGCCAGCGAGGCCACGGTCACCATGCCAAACACGATCATGTCGTTCATGCCTTGTACGACGCCGCGCTCTTCCGGCCGGTGCGCCCCTGCGAGCATGGTGGTGGCCCCGATGAAGCCAAAATTCCAGCCCAGCCCCAGCAGGATCAGCGCGACGAAGAAGTTGGTCAGTTCGACGCCGGAGAGGGCGACAATCCCGGCGGCGGCAAGAAAGACCAGCCCGGCGGACATGATACGTTCTACCCCGAAACGGGCGATCAGGTGCCCGGTGAAGAAGGACGGGGCGAACATGGCCAGCACATGGGCCGAAACGATATCGTTCGCGTTGTTTGTGGTGAAACCACAGCCCACAACGGCGAGCGGTGTGGAGGTCATGACGAGGTTCATCAGCGCGTAGGACACCATGCCAACGATGATGGAAACGACGATACGCGGGTCGCGGAGGAGTTCGCCACGGGTTCGTCCGGTCACTGCATTCTCGACTTTGGGTTCGGACCGGCTGCCCTTGGGCAAATCCAGCCACAGAAAGAGGAGCATGCCGACGAGATTGAGTGCGGCGACCGCAAGGTAGGTTCCCATGAAGGGCACGACGAAGGCGTCCTGCACCAGCTTGTTTAGCTGCGGCCCGACGATGGCTGACAAGAGGCCACCGGCCATGACGTAGGAGATTGCCTTTGGCCGAAATGCCTCAGACGCTGTATCCGTGGCGGCGAACCGGTAGAACCCTTGGGCGGACATGTAGATGCCGGTCAGGTAGGAGCCGGCCAGCAGGACGGCGAAAGATTCGGCATAGAGGCCGTAGGCTGCGATTAGTGCCCCCATGGCACCGGCAAATGCACCTAAGAAAAACCCGAAACGCCGCCCGTTGCGTTGCATCAGCGGGCTGAGCCATGGTGCCGTCGTCATCGACCCGAAGACGATGAAGGATATGGGCAATGTCGCCAGACAGACATTGCTGGCGAGCATCCCGCCAGCCAGCCCGCCGATGACAAAGATCATGGGCATCTGCGCGCCGAGGATGGCCTGTGCCATCACCAGAACGGCCACGTTGCGTTTGGCACGGGTATCGTCGGTATAGGTCATGCTGCATCGGTAATCCCGGATCGCGGCGGTGGCAATGGGCCTTTAGGCCGCGTCGATGATGTGGGCGAATGAGCCTGAGACGCGGTCCTTGATCAGGCCCATCGGCGGCAGCACTGCGCCGGTCGCGTCTTTTGCCGTGAAAAGCGGTTTGCCCTCGGCCCGGAGAGTGGTGGCATAGTGGAATTCGTGCCCGGTCCAGTTGCCAGCAAATGGGCCGCCGGTTGCTTGCAGGCTGCGATACCCCAGATGCAGTTTGCGGGTTGCGAAAGACGTATCGAGAGGCAGTAGTCCGGCCATCTTATGGGTGATCCCGTCTGCATCGGTGAGTGTTTCGCCCAAGGTCATGTAGCCGCCGCATTCGCCGTAGATTTGCGCGCCGCTATTGCGCAGGCTGTCCACGAAAGTGGCGTTCGCGGCAAGCCTTGCGGCGTGCAGTTCTGGGTAGCCGCCGGGCAGATAGATCAGGTCGGCCTTTGGTGCGGCTTCGTCGCGAAGGGGAGAGAAGAATTGCAGCTCTGCCCCGGCATCGTGCCAGTCATTCAGGATATGCGGGTAGCTGAAGGCGAAAGCGGCATCCTGCGCGATGGCGATCCGTTGGGCGGGTGGTTGGCGTGTTGGCGCGTCGTGAGCCGGGAGTGGATCGGTGTGCAGTTGTTGCAGGGCGTCGAGGTCAACCGATTGGCTGATGAGGTCGGCGGCTTGGTTCAGGTAGGCGTCGAGATCGGGCCGTTCTTGCGCCTGCACAAGTCCGAGATGTCGGGAGGGTTGTGTTAGCTCCGGTGCGCGGGGGATCGCGCCAAGGACGGGTATGTCTTTCAGGGCGTTGCGCAGCATACCCTCGTGCCGGGGCGAGCCAACATTGTTGAGGATCACGCCTGCGATCCGAACCGATGGATCGTAGTTGATGAACCCGTTGGCCAGCGGTGCAACGGATCCTGCCATTTTCGCCGCGTCGATGACCAGAATGACCGGCAGGTTCAGGATGCGTGCGAGGTCGGCTGTTGCCCCTTTGCCGTCGGGCGGGGCGCCGTCGAAGAGGCCCATTGCCCCTTCGATGATCAGCGGCGTCGGTCCGCTGGCGAGCGACCGGATTCGGTCCGGCGTCATGGCCCACGCGTCGAGGTTGATGCAGGGCTGCCCACAGGCGGCCTCGTGAAAGCGGGGGTCGATGTAATCGGGGCCGGATTTTGCGGCGCGGATGGCTGTTGTCCGGCTGAGGGCGCGCAGAAGGCCGAGGGTGATGGTCGTTTTGCCGCTGCCGGAGGCGGGGGCGCTGATGATGAAGCTCATCCCGGGTTGCGCCGTCGGGATGCCTCCGGCGGGAGTATTTGCGGAAGAAAGAATTTGGGGGCCATGATCAGGCGGTTTCGGCCGGGCGCCCACGCTCAAGAGGGTCGAGGTTGCGCGGCGCTTGTCCGGCGGCCATGCCCTGCCAATCCAGCACCTGGCGCATGAGAACGGATTGGCCGACGCAGATGATCGCGGGAGGTTCCAACGCGGCTTTGGCGATGTCGTCGACGATGGTACCGAGCGTGGTTTCGAGGACTTTTTGATCGTCAGTTGTTGCCGTTGTCACCACCGCGACGGGTTCGTGGATGCTGCGCCCGGCGGCGATCAGGTGGCCGGTGATTTGGGCGATGTGTTTCATGCCCATATAGATCACGATGACCTGTGATCCTTTGGAAATGCTGACCCAGTCGAGCGAGCCGGGGGTATTGCCGGATTGGTCATGCCCCGTGACGAAGGTGACCGACTGGTTCACGTCCCGGTGAGTAACGGGAATGCCCGCATAGGCCAGCCCCCCGATGCCTGCGCTGATGCCGGGGATGATCCGGATCGGGATGCCATGCTGAACGAGGGTCTGTGCCTCTTCACCACCGCGCCCGAAGACGAAAGGATCACCGCCCTTGAGCCGCAACACCCGTTTGCCTGCGCGGGCCAGATCGACCAGTCGCAGCGAGATGTCGCGCTGTTTGGCCGAGGGTTTGCCGCCCCGTTTGCCGGCATAGATATGTTCGGCCTGCGGTGCCCAGTCGAGGATCTGTTCCTGCACCAGCGCGTCATAGATCACCACATCAGCCTGCCGCAATGCGTTGGCCGCGTGCAGCGTCAGCAGCCCCGGATCACCTGGTCCTGCGCCGCACAGCCAGACCCAGCCGGGTTCCAGTGTTGGCCATTTATGGCTGGGAAGGGGGATCATGTCGCTCATGTTTTGTTTATGCCGCTGATCTGGTCGCTTGGAAAGCCGTCAAACGACGTCGGATTGCGGATTGGCGGCACCGGCCTATAGTCGCGCCGATGAGTAGGAAACCAACAGGGGAATTGCGCCGAGGCTGGACCACGGGCGCATGTGCGACCGCGGCGGCAAAGGCCGCGTTGATACGTTTGTGGAGTGGCGCGTTCCCGGATGAGGTGGGGATCGTGCTGCCAAAGGGCGAGACACCTGTTTTTTCATTGGCGCTGGCGGAGGCCGGTCAGGGTTGGGCACAAGTCGGGATTACCAAGGATGCGGGCGATGATCCGGATGTGACCCACGGGGCCCTGATTGTGGTGAAGGTCTCGCGTTCTGAGGGCGGCGTGGTCTATGTGGCAGGTGATGGCGTTGGCACGGTCACCAAAGCCGGGCTGCCGATTGGTGTCGGTGAGCCGGCGATCAACCCGGTGCCGCGTCAGATGATGCAAGGCGTGGTGGACGAGGTTGCGGCGCAGTTTGGCCAGACGTCAGATGTGAAGATAGAGATATCTGTGCCAGGCGGTCAGGAGTTGGCGCTGAAGACCTGGAACCCTCGATTGGGTATCGAAGGTGGTATTTCAATCCTCGGGACGACGGGCGTGGTCCGGCCATTCAGTTGTGCGGCTTGGATTGCCTCGATCCATCGCGGTATTGACGTGGCCCGCGCTGATGGGCTGACCCATGTGGCGGGATGCACTGGTGCGACGTCTGAGAAGGTGGTGCAGGCGCTGTATAATCTGCCGGATCATGCCATGCTGGATATGGGGGATTTTGCGGGAGGAATGCTGAAGTATCTGGAGAAACACCCGGTGCTGCGCGTGACGATCGGCGGCGGGATCGGCAAGATGACCAAACTGGCGCAGGGGGCAATGGATCTGCATTCAGGCCGCAGTCAGGTGGATTTTGCCGCACTGGCGAAGCTTGCAGGTGTGCCGGAAGTGGCTGATGCAAATACCGCATTGGAGGCCTATGAGATAGCGGGCGCGCCTTTGGCTGAGGCCGTTGCGCGAGAAGCTTTGAGGGTTGTGGAGAACCGCTTTGGCGGTGGTGGGATGCGGTTTGATATTGTGGTCATTGATCGCGCCGGGGGGATTATTGCGAGGGACGGGGTGTGACGCTTTTGTTGTTAGCAGGTTCAGGGGATGCCCGGCGGATTGCCGAAGGGTTAAATGGGGTCGATGTCATTGCATCGTTGGCTGGCGCGACCCGTGACCCGGCGCCCTTGCCAGTACCCACTCGGTCCGGCGGGTTTGGTGGCGAGGCGGGGTTTCGTCAGTTTTTAACCGAGAATGGCATTACAGCGGTGCTGGATGCCACCCATCCTTATGCGCACCGGATTACTGTCCGGACTGCCCGGGTTTGTGCCAAACTTGATTTACCCTTTCTGCAGTTCTTGCGCCCGGGTTGGAAGCCAGAGCCGGGGGACAAGTGGACCGAGATCGCGCGGGAAGAGGATGCGGCGGCCCATATTCCGCAAGGGACGACCGTGTTTTTAGGAACGGGGCGTCAGACGCTCGAAGGGTTTGCCAACCTCGTTGGGCGTCGTGTGATCTGCCGCCAGATTGATCCGCCGGAGGCGCCGTTTCCGTTTGAAGGTGGCGAATTTCTGGTCGGGCGCCCCCCATTTTCGGTTGAGGATGAGATCGCATTGTTTTCCCGGCTGAAGGTGGATTGGCTGGTTGTCAAAAACGCAGGCGGGGCTGCTAGCCGGACCAAGCTGACGGCAGCCCGTCAATTGGGTATTCCGGTGCTGATGATCGCGCGTCCGCCGCAGGGCGACTGGCCGATTGTTGATACCGTTGACGCTGCGTTGGATTGGGTGCGTCGCTTGTGAAAGAACGGGTCATCAAAGGCCATGCATGCATTGCGGAGGGGGCCGCGTGGCTTTGCGAACAAGAGCCGCGCTTTGCCTATGCCATGAAGGACCTGCCGCCTTTGCCATTGCGCCTGAAACCGGACGGCTTTGCCGAGTTGTTGAGCGCCATCGTTAGCCAGCAGGTCAGCGTTGCCTCGGCCAATGCCATCTGGGGCCGATTGGTGCAGGCTGGGATGACAGAGCCGCAGGCCGTCAGTGCCGCCTCTGAGGACGATCTGAAGGCTTTGGGATTGAGCCGTCAGAAAGTGCGTTATGCGCAGGCTTTGGCTGCAGCCGAGATCGACTTTGACGCATTGCGTCAGATGCCTGCGGTGGACGTAATAACGACGCTGACAGCTGTGCCGGGCATTGGTGTCTGGACCGCCGAGATATATGCGATGTTTTCGCTGGGCCGTGCCGATGTTTTTGCGCCCGGCGATCTCGCGCTGCAGGAGGCGGCCAGGCTGATTTTTGAACTGCCCGAACGCCCCAAGGACCGTGCCTTTCGCGAAATGGCGGCCGTGTGGTCACCTTGGCGGTCGGTTGCGGCGCGCATCATGTGGGCCTACTACAAGCAGAACAAACAGCGGGAAGGCATCAGATGACACGAGCGTTAGAGGCGCAGCGGCGCGAACCGGTATCGGGCGAGACCCGGTCCTGCGTGATCTTTCTGCATGGTTACGGGGCCAATGCGGCGGATTTGATCGGGCTGGCCGACCCGTTGGGCGAACATATGCCCGATACGTTGTTTGTTGCACCTGATGCGCCAGAGGCCTGTGCGGGTGCGCCAATGGGGTTTCAGTGGTTTCCGATCCCGTGGATTGACGGATCCAGCGAAGAGGAATCGCGTCAAGGGCTGGACCGGGCGGCGGCTGATCTGGATGCGTTTCTGACCGGTGTCATGGTGGATGAAGACCTGCTGCCTGAGCAGGTGGTCGTTCTGGGTTTTTCCCAAGGCACGATGATGGCGCTGCATGTGGTCCCGCGCCGCGAGGACCCGGTTGCCGGGATCGTCGCCTTTTCCGGACGTCTGCTTGAGCCGGAATTACTGGTCGATGAGGTGGTCAGCCGCCCGCCGGTTTTGCTGATCCACGGTGATCAGGATGATGTGGTACCCCCCCAATCGCTACCCCAGGCAGCCGAGGCGCTGCAAGGTGCCGGTTGGACAGAGGTCTATGCCCATATCATGAAGGGGACAGGCCATGGCATAGCACCGGATGGGCTGTCTGTCGCGCTGGCCTTTATGCGAGACCGGTTGGGCATGTCCTGATCCGTGGCATCGTAACTTGACGTAACGGCATTTTGTGCGGTTTTCAGCGCATCGCACGCCGCGTTAACGCTTTGGTCATTGCTGCGCCTTCATATCAAAGTTGAGTTCAGTTTTAGCAATGGTGTGATCCGGTGACCGATTTTCCACGAGCATCTCAGATTCTGATCCCGAAGGATTTTGCAGGCTGGGGTCTGCGGCTGATCTTGCTGCTACTGGTCGTCCTGGCGTTGGGTGTGCTGCCATTTCCGGGTGCTGAACTGGCCGTGCCAGCGGTAATTCAGACTCATGTGATCTATACTCTGGTCGTTGGCGCGCCATTGGGCGCGGCACTGTTCTGGGCGTTGTCTTGTCTGGGCCGTGCGCAGACGCGTGTCAAAACCCTATCGGATCTTGATCCGATCACGGCCCTGTCCAACCGACCGGATTTTTTACGCCGCGCCCAGCGCGTTTTGCCACAGGCGGGCGCGCTCCTGCTGGTGGATGTGGATGATTTCAAAGCGATCAATCATCGGCGTGGACGCCGTGCGGGTGATTTGTGCCTGATGGCGCTGGCGCAGCGGTTTCGCGAAGTGACCCGCCAGTCGGATGTGGTTGGGCGGCTGGATGGCGCCTCATTCGCGATCTATCTGCCTGGGGCAACTGTGGAACAAGCACATGAGATTTCGCAGCGGTTATGCGAGGGAATGATCATTGTCACGCCGAACGGAAAGCTGCGGTTAACCACCTCGGTCGGGGCTGTGCTGGCAGATGGGCGCACCCCGCTGGAGCGGCTGCTGCGTGATGCTGATACAGCCCTGGATCGCGCCAAGCTGAAAGGGCGGGCCTGTGTCGTGATTGACGAACTGCCACTGGTGGCCTGACGGCTGAATTGGCTCGTTGGTCCCGCCGCGTCTTGGTTGATCTGAGGTCGGCAAATTCCCGCAATTTTTGCCGCACATTGTGGGGCTTGTCACATTTCTGACGCGATATATAGTCCACCTTAACGAGGCCACGGGATAAACGGGCAGGTTCCCGTTCCGCAGCCTGACGGTTTGGGATGTAAGACATGACGCAGACGGAATTTAGGACAGATTTTGTGCGCGCGCCGGGCGTGCTCAGACACTATCCGGCATTGGTGTTGAACGCCGATTATCGCCCATTGTCCTACTATCCCTTGTCCCTTTGGCCCTGGCAGGAGGCGGTCAAGGCTGCCTGGCTGGACCGTGTCGATATCGTTAGCGAATATGATGAGGTCGTGCGCAGTCCGTCGACAACCCTGCGCATCCCGTCAGTTGTCGTGTTGAAAGACTATGTCAAACCGCAAAAGCAGGTGGCGTTCACCCGGTTCAACCTGTTTTTACGCGACGAGTTTTGTTGTCAGTATTGCGGGGCCAAAGGTGAATTGACCTTTGATCATGTCGTGCCGCGCGCCAGCGGCGGCGTGACAAGCTGGGAAAACGTGGTGGCGGCCTGTAGCCCATGCAATCTGCGCAAAGGGTCGCGGTCGTTGAAGCAATGCGGGATGAGTCTGCGCAAGCCACCCCGTCGGCCTGCGGCGGAGCAGTTGCACAATGTTGGACGCAAGTTCCCGCCAAACCATTTGCACGATAGCTGGGTCGATTTCCTTTACTGGGATGCAGAGCTGGAAGCATAGGTCGCGTTCTTACGCTAGACTTGCCTTGACGTCCGCGCTAGGAACACTGCGTTAGCGCTAACGCAAACCAGCTTAGAAAGCGGAGTAAGCCATGGTCTCTCGCGTCATTCCGGTGGAAACCTTTGATCTGGTCATATTCGGGGGGACCGGCGATCTGGCCCGCCGTAAGATTCTGCCCGGCCTGTTTCGTCGTTTTCTGGCTGGCCAGATGCCTGCAGGATCCCGGATTATCGGGGCGGCCCGGTCTGAATTGGATGACGCTGCCTATCGCGAGATGATCGATGATGCCGTGGCCGAGTTTGGCGGCGAAGAATATCGTAATAAGAAGGGGTTAGAGGCCTTTCTTGAATGTATCGAATATGTCGCGATTGACGCCAAGGGCGAAGGTGGGTGGGCCAAGCTGGCCGAAATCGTGCGTCAGGATGTTGTGCAGGCCTTTTACTTTTCCGTAGCACCTTCCTTGTTTGGTGATCTGGCAGAACGGCTGCATACCAACAAGATCGCGAATGCAAGCAGCCGGATCGTGGTGGAAAAACCGTTTGGCCGTGATCTGGACAGTGCCCGCGCATTAAACGCAACGCTGGCCACACATTTCGACGAAAGCCAGATTTACCGGATCGATCATTATCTGGGCAAAGAGACGGTTCAGAACCTGATGGCGGTCCGCTTCGGCAATGTGTTGTTCGAGCCGCTTTGGAATAACCACTATGTCGATCACATCCAGATCACGGTTGCCGAAACCGTCGGTGTTGGCGGGCGCGGGGCATATTATGATAAATCTGGTGCGATGCGCGATATGGTGCAGAACCACCTTATGCAGCTATTGTGCCTGATCGCTATGGAGCCACCCAGCCAGTTCGGAGCAGATGAAGTTCGCGATGAAAAGTTGAAGGTTATCAGGGCATTGCAGCCTATAGATTATCATCACATTGTGCGCGGCCAGTATGATGCCGGGCCGGATGGACCCAGCTATCGTGCGGATGCTGAAAATCCGCGCAGCTTTACTGAAAGCTTTATCGCGATGCGCTGTCACATTGCCAATTGGCGGTGGGCCGGCGTGCCGTTCTACATGCGTACGGGTAAGCGGATGAAGGCGCGGTCATCGGAAATTGCCGTTGTCTTCAAGGATCTCGGCCATTCGATTTTTGAAGGTGACGAGGCCCGCCATCGCAATATCCTGTCGATACGGTTGCAGCCGAATGAAGGTATGGATTTGCAGGTCACCATCAAGGAACCGGGTCCCGGTGGCATGCGGCTGATCGATGTGCCGCTGGACATGACCTTTGCCGAGGCGTTGGGTGATGAAGAACACGAGGTGACCGACGCCTATGAGCGTCTGATCATGGACGTGATCCGCGGCAACCAGACCCTGTTCATGCGCGGCGATGAGGTCGAGGCCGCATGGGCCTGGACCGATCCACTGATCGAAGGCTGGGAGGCGCGCAATGACGTGCCCAAGCATTACGACGCGGGGTCGGCAGGGCCAGAGGATGCGATGATGCTGATGCATCGCGATGGCCGCAAATGGCGCGAAATCAAGGGCTGACGCCGGTCTGCAGAACACGTACAGATGGCGTATATCGGGCGTGTATACACTTGATCAAAACGTCTGACACATCACCATGGGGGCGAAGGCGATGAAGGTAGTCGAATATCCGGACGCGGAGATGATGATGATGGATCTGGCCGATACGCTGGCCAGTGAGCTGAAGAATTGTCTGCTGGTCCATGAACATGCGTCCTTTGCCGTGCCGGGTGGTACGACCCCCGGCCCGATCTTTGACAGCCTTTGCGCTGTCGATCTCGACTGGTCGCGCGTGCATGTGATGCTGACCGATGAACGCTGGGTGCCAGAAACGTCAGAGCGGTCAAACACACGGTTGCTGCGCGAGCGTCTGCTGATCGAAAAGGCGGCGGCTGCGGTTTACGTCCCGCTTTATGCCGAGGCCGAGACGCCGGAAGAGAAACTGGATGATCTGGCAAAATCGCTGGAACCGGAATTGCCGATTTCCGTGATGTTGCTTGGGATGGGGGCGGATATGCACACCGCGTCGATCTTTCCCGGGGCGGACCAGCTGGATCGCGCGTTGCATGGTGATTATCATTTGGTCGCGATGCGTGCACCCAGTGCGCCGGAGCCGCGCATCACCCTGTCGGCCAAGGTTCTGAAAAGCGCGATGAGCCGTCACATGGTCATTGTCGGTGGCGAAAAGCGTGCTGCGCTGGAACGTGCCCGCCATTTACCCCCCGAAGAGGCGCCGGTCGCCGCCATCTTGCCAGGCACGACCGTGCATTGGGCGGAGAGCTAAGCCATGTGGGACCTGCTGCGTGCCCATCATGCCAAGGTTGCCGACCGCCGGTTTGAAACCCTTGTGGACGCGGATCGCGCTGCCGGTTTTTCGGCGCAGGCGGGCGATATGCTGCTGGATTATGCCAAGACCAACATCGACGCAGAGGGGCGTGCGCTGCTGATCGATCTGCTGGAGCGGGCAGGCGTTGCTGCCAAGCGCGAGGCAATGTTCACCGGCAAGCCGATCAATGAAACCGAAGGCCGGGCCGTGCTGCATACGGCCTTGCGCAATCTGGATGGCGATCCGGTTTTGGTGGATGGCAAGGACATCATGCCGGGTGTTCTGGAGACGCTGGCCCGGATGGAGGATTTCGCCACAGATATTCGTGAGGGCCGCCTCAAGGGGCAGGGCGGCAAGATTACCGATGTGGTGAATATCGGGATTGGCGGTTCCGACCTTGGGCCTGCGATGGCGGTCAAGGCGCTGGCGCCCTATCACGACGGCCCGCGCTGTCATTTCGTGAGCAACGTGGACCCGGCGGATATTGCCGGTGTGTTGCGCCAATGTGATCCGGCGACGACGCTGGTGATTGTCGCCTCCAAGACGTTCACCACAATCGAGACCATGACCAATGCCCGCACTGCGCAGGCCTGGATGGGTGAAAGCGTGAGCGATACAGGTGCGCAGTTCGCTGCCTTGTCGACGGCAGAGGACAAGACCGCGGATTTCGGGATCGATCCGTCCCGTGTGTTCGGGTTCGAGGATTGGGTCGGTGGGCGGTATTCGGTCTGGGGCCCGATCGGTCTGTCGCTGATGATTGCCATCGGACCACAGGCGTTCAAGGCGTTTCTGCGCGGCGGGCAGACGATGGACACGCATTTCTGCGCGGCCGCGTGGCATGAAAACCTGCCTGCGCTGTTGGCGCTGGTGGGGATCTGGCACAATCAGGTTTGTGGTTATGCCACCCGGGCTGTGTTGCCTTATGATAATCTTCTCAGTCGCTTACCAGCCTATCTTCAACAATTGGAGATGGAAAGCAACGGCAAGGGTGTCAGCATGGATGGCGCCGATTTGGAGGTTCCGTCCGGTCCTGTTGTCTGGGGTGAACCGGGGACGAACGGGCAACATGCGTTCTATCAGCTGATCCATCAGGGCACCCGCGTGATCCCTTGTGAATTTCTGGTGGCTGCGCGGGGTCATGAGGATGATCTGCACCATCAGCACCAGTTGCTGGTGGCCAATTGTCTGGCCCAGTCAGAGGCGCTGATGCGCGGGCGGACACTGGATGAGGCACGCGCAAAAGTGGCAGACCGGTTTGAGGGGGCTGAACTGGAACGCCAGGCCAAGCACCGCGTCTTTCCCGGCAATCGTCCAACGGTGACAATTGCCTACCCCCAACTAACACCGTTTGTGTTGGGTCAGATTATCGCGCTCTATGAACATCGGGTTTTCGTCGAAGGGGCGGTTTTGGGGATCAACTCATTTGATCAATGGGGTGTCGAGTTAGGCAAGGAACTGGCCACCGCCCTGCAGCCTGTGGTCGAGGGAAAGTCGGGGGTTGAGGGTAAGGATGGCTCAACTGCCGCACTTGTCGGGTTTTTGCAGAGGAACGGGGTGTAATCCACCGGTGGCTTTGCCATAAGGGCGCGGGGCGTCCAAAGAGGAAATGAGCGGAATGATCGCGCAATACGCACTCTACCTGATCGGACTTGTCCTGATCGTTGCGATGGTGTTTGAGTTCAGGTCGGGCAAAATTCCGAATTGGCTGACATTAGTGCCGTTTGTCTTGTTTATTGTCGTTGCTGTGACGGTCGAGGATCGATCAGCCCTGATCTGGCAATTGTTGCTGGCGGTGGCCGTTTTTGCTGTCGGTCTGCTTTTATTTGCCCTTGTGGGGTTTGGCGCCGGTGCTGTCAAATTGATGAGCGGTCTAGCGCTGTTTGTCCCGATGTCAGAGGTGCTGACCGCAATGGCAATTTTTGTCGGTTCGTTTTTCCTGACCGGATTTGTTGTGATTCAAATGCGAAGGTTCATTGGTAATGACGAAAGCGACTGGCATGTCCTGCGTGGACGAAGCACACCAATGAGTGTGCCATTAGCCATGACGGGCCTCGGCATCATTTTTGTGTTCTGATAGTGATTTATCGTAAGATGGGTTTGAACCCATCTTCACTTTAGATCGCCGCAGTCACGATGATCTCTACATGAAAATCGGGTGTTGCCAGTTTGGCCTCACCGGTCCAGCGGGCTGGTGCAGCGCCTTCGGGAACCCAGGCTTCCCATGCGGCATTCATTTCTTCGAATTGGCTGGCAATGTCGGAAAGCCAGATTTGCGCTGTCAGCAGGTTGGATTTGTCTGTGCCTGCCTCGGCCAGAAGTGTATCGATCTGCCCTAAGATGTCATTCGTCTGCTGGGTGATCGACGCACTCGGCGTGCCCACCTGACCAGCCAGATAGGCCACGCTGTTGTGGATGACCAGCTGGCTCATCCGCGGACCGACATGTTTGCGTGTGATATCCGGCATTTTGGACCTCATCTGGTTGAAAGTCATGGAGCGGGTAACGGGAATCGAACCCGTAACTGAAGCTTGGGAAGCTTTCGTGATACCTTTTCACCATACCCGCAGCGGGGATCTGGATACGCCCCGGCGCGGCCATCGTCAACGTATGTTTTGTGTACACTGGGAGGGCAAACTGACAGGCGGGGACAACCCCGCATCATGATGTCCGCGCCCGCCGCCGTCGCCCTTGGCGTTCGCTATTGCCTGAGTTGTGGTTCACGGTCGGTATATCTACGATACTCTTCAGGATCGGGAAGGGTTCGACCGCGTTGGGGATGGCGGACGCGTTGACGAAGTGTTCCTGAAAGCGCGGTTCGATCGCGGTTTCGATTTTGTGGATCTTGTGCACCACATCTTCGATCTCGCGCCGGGCGTCGGTATTGAGCAGAGCGATGCGTGCCCCGGTACCTGCCGCGTTGCCTGCACTGGTGACTTTATCCAGTGGTGCGTCGGGGATCATGCCCAGGATCATCGCGTGTTTCGGGCTGATATGCGCCCCGAACGCCCCGGCGAGGACGATCCGGTCGACCTTGTCCACGCCGAACTTGTCCATCAACAGCCGTGCGCCGGAATAAAGTGCCGCCTTGGCCATCTGGATTTGCCGGATGTCGGTGTTGGTGACGGTGATTTTTGGTCCGCCATTTTCGCTGCCGTCATAAAGCAGGTAGCTGTTGGTGCGTCCGTCCGGGAAGCAATTGGGCGATCCGGTCTGTTCGGCGGTGCCGATCAGCCCGGGCCCGTCGACGATGCCGGCAAGGCGCATTTCGGCGATCACCTCGATGATGCCGGATCCGCAGATGCCGGTGACGCCGGTTTGCGCGATGGCCGTGTCGAACCCCGGTTCGTCGGACCACAATTCACTGCCGATGACCTGAAACCGTGGCAGTTTTGTGACCGGGTTGATTTGCACATGTTCGATGGCGCCGGGCGCCGCCCGCTGTCCGCTGCTGATCTGCGCCCCTTCGAAGGCCGGGCCGGTGGGGGAGGAACAGGCAAGCACCTTGTTCTTATTGCCAAGGATGATTTCGGCATTGGTGCCCACATCGACGACAAGCACAAGATCTTCGGATTTGTCAGGGGCTTCTGACAGGGCGACAGCGGCGGCATCGGCACCCACATGCCCGGCAATGCACGGCAGGATATAGACGCGGGCGGCAGGGTGCAGGTTGAGTTCGAGTTCGACAGCGCGGAGCGATATCGCCTCTGACGTGGCAAGGGCGAACGGGGCCTGCCCCAGCTCGTAGGCGTCGATGCCCAGGAAAAGGTGATGCATGACCGGGTTACAGACAAAGACCGCGTCGACGATCAGTTTGCGGTCGATCCCGGCTTCGGTCGCGATCTGCACAAAGAGTGCGTTCATTCCTTCGCGCACCGCGCGGGTCATTTCCTCGGCCCCGCCGGGGTTCATCATGGAATAGCTGACCCGGCTCATCAGGTCTTCGCCGAACCGGATCTGCGGATTCATGATGCCGGATGACGCCACGACCTGACCGGAATGCAGATCACAGAGGTGCGCCGCGATGGTGGTTGACCCAAGATCGACCGCCAGCCCGTAGATGGTACCGTCGTAGAAACCGGACCAGATTTCCATGATCCGCGGGCTGAAGACCGCGTCGCCCAGATGCACGGCGACAGTGACCTTCCATTCGCCTTTGCGCAGGGCTGGCTGCAGGGTCTTCAGCACGCCAAGATCGGCCTCAAGCTCTGGCAGGTCCCAGTCGCGGCGGAGTGCGGCAACAAGTCGTTCCAGATCGCCGGAGGGGTCGTGCATATCCGGTTCCTCGACCTCGACGTAATAAAGCCGGGTGGAGGGGTTCATGATGATCTCGCGCGCTTCGGCCCGTTTGCGTACGACCTGTTTGTGGACCTGGCTTTCCGCGGGCACGTCGATGATGACATCGCTTTGGATCGTGGCCTGACAGCCAAGCCGCCGTCCTTGTTTCAGGCCGCGTTTTTCGTCGTATCGCGCCTCGACTGCGTTCCATTCCGATAGGGCGTCGTCGGCGACGCTGACCCCGTGTTTGGGAAATTCTCCGTAGGACGGCGTGATCTGGCATTTGGAGCAGATCCCCCGCCCGCCGCAGACCGAATCGAGATCGACCCTCAATTGCCGTGCGGCCGTCAGAACCGGGGTGCCGACCGGGAAATGGCCCCGCTTGCCAGAGGGGGTGAAGATCACAAGAGGGTCACTGGACATGGATACGCCTGTTTGTTGTTGGCCCATACATATCGTGTGATGCCGGTGGGGGAAGTCCCGAACCCGTCATAATAAATATGAAAACGGCCACTAAGGGTCATGACCCTACCGCAGGATATCTGTTCCCATGATCCAGACCGCCAGCGGGACGGGCAGGGTAAAGATGGCGATGGCGATGATGGTGTGGTGGGTTCGGAACAGTCGGCTCAGCCCGGCAGCTATCATAATGCCGCCGCCGCCGCCCAGCGCGATGTTGCCGGGCAGATTGATCAGTGCCCCTAACGTCACATAGCGATAGTTAATCAGGATCGGTGCCAGCCAGCGCGGCAACCGGTCGTTCAGCTTGGTCAGCCGCTGGTCGAGCGGTGTCGTCTTGATTGTGTGCAGCAAGGCGCAGACCCGGAACATATAAAGATCCGCGCAGAACCGGCTGAGCCGGTCAAGCGGGACGAACTGACCAAAGAGAAAGGCCAGCGACAGCCCTGTCAGGGTTGCCAGATACACATAAGGTGCGGCACTTGCCCCCTGGATCAGCAAGACCGCGATCCCGATTTCGACCCCCGGCAGGAACGGGATGGCCAGCATCAGCGTGTATCCGATCAGGACCAGTATGATCAGCCCGATCATCGCCCCTTTGGCGCTGTCGCTTTCCAGTTGTGCCACCTTTGCCGACAGCGCATCCATGCCGAGTTTGGCGAGCAGGACAATCCCGAAGATCACGCCAAGGCGCAGGATCAATCGGATCGCGCCGTAGCGCTGTGGCGCAATCTGCTGAGGCTCTTTCAGGGTCATGCCGCACTCTGTCGTGGGGGCCGGGCGGCAGCAACCCACATTCGGGTGAGTTTGCTCTTTCCGACAGGTGCGTTCCATGCAATAGGGACGTGCCAACGATGCCACCCAAGGAGACGGTTGATGGAAATTCGCGAGGCACTTACCTTTGATGATGTTCTGCTGGTGCCGGGGGCGTCGAGTGTCCTGCCATCCACCGCAGATACCCGCACCCGTGTCACCAAATCCATCACGATGAATATCCCGCTTTTGTCCAGCGCCATGGACACGGTGACCGAAGGCCGCATGGCCATTGCCATGGCGCAGGCCGGCGGTATTGGTGTTGTCCACAAGAACCTGAGTATCGAAGCGCAGGCCAAGGAAATTCGCCGGGTGAAACGGTTTGTGTCGGGGACTGTCTACAACCCTGTGACCCTGCGCCCTGATCAGACCCTGGCCGATGCCAAGGAACTGATGGAGCGTTATCGCATCACTGGTTTTCCTGTGGTCGGCGAAGGCGGCAAGGTCGTTGGCATTGTCACCAACCGCGACATGCGTTTTGCCACCGATGATGAGACCCCTGTCAGTGTCATGATGACATCCGAAAACTTGGCTGTTCTGACCGAGCCTGCTGATCTGGATGAGGCCCGGTCACTGATGCAGGCGCGCCGGATTGAAAAGCTGTTGATCACGGACGGGCAGGGCAAGTTGACGGGTTTGCTGACCTTGAAAGACAGTGAGCAGGCCGTTCTGAACCCGATTGCCTGCAAGGATCATCTAGGTCGACTGCGCGTCGCTGCGGCCTCTGGCGTTGGCGATGCCGGATTTGAGAGGGCCGAAGCGCTGGTGGATGCGGGTGTGGATATGATTGTAATCGACACGGCCCATGGTCATTCGGAAGGTGTGGCCAAGGCGGTTGAACGCGCCAAGATGTTGTCGAATGAGGTGCAGATCGTAGCCGGCAATATTGCCACTGGGGCGGCCGCGAAAGCGCTGATCGGCGCGGGTGCAGATGCCGTGAAGGTTGGGATCGGGCCCGGATCAATCTGCACGACCCGTATGGTCGCAGGTGTCGGTGTGCCGCAACTAACTGCGATTATGGATTGTGCCGAAGGCGCCGGCGACGTGCCGGTGATTGCTGACGGCGGCATCAAGTTTTCCGGTGATTTTGCCAAGGCGATTGCCGCCGGTGCATCCTGCGCCATGGTTGGATCGATGATTGCCGGGACCGATGAAAGCCCGGGCGAGGTCATCTTGTATCAGGGACGCTCGTTCAAATCCTATCGCGGTATGGGCAGCCTTGGGGCAATGGCCAGCGGCTCTGCTGATCGGTATTTCCAGAAAGAGGCCGCCAGTGACAAACTGGTCCCCGAGGGGATCGAGGGGCAGGTGCCCTATAAGGGGTCAGCGCATGCCGTTGTTCACCAGTTGGTTGGGGGCCTGCGTGCAGCAATGGGATATACCGGCAATGCGACGATCGACGAAATGCGCCGGAATTGCCATTTCGTGAAGATCACAGGTGCTGGTCTGAAAGAAAGCCATGTGCATGACGTGCAGATCACCCGCGAAAGCCCAAATTATCGGGTTGGCTGAATAATGACCCCCGGCGCACGCGTTGCAGCGGCCATTGAGATACTGAATCAGGTGCGCGGCGGGATCCCCGCAGAACGCGCCCTGACCGCATGGGCACGCAACAGTCGTTATGCCGGGTCCAAGGATCGCGCGGCTGTCAGGGATCATGTGTTTGATGCTTTGCGTGCGCGACGGTCGCTTGGCGACGGGGACGGTCGTGCGCTGATGGCTGCGATGGTATTGCGTGATGGTTTGGACATTGACGCGCTGTGTAACGGCGAAGGTCACGCACCCGCGCCATTGACCGATGCCGAACGGTCTGCGGCTGCCGTGACCGACCCGTCGGCGTTGTGTGACCTGCCTGATTGGCTTTGGCCGCTATGGCAGGAAAGTTTGGGTGATCAGGCTGAAGCCGCTGCACATGCCCAGCAGGCGCGCGCAGCGGTCTTCCTGCGGGTCAATACGCGACGCGGTGATCGGAAGAGCGCCATCAGGATGCTTGCTGATGACGGGATACTGGCCGTTCCGCATGGATCGGTTCAAACCGCCTTGCGCGTCATTGAAAACCCCCGTCGCATCAAGATGTCGCAGGCGTATCTGAACGGCTATGTCGAATTGCAGGATGCGTCGTCCCAGCATGCGGTGGCACGAGTACCGGTGCCCGCTGATGCGCGGGTGCTGGATTACTGCGCTGGCGGTGGGGGCAAGGCGCTGGCCTTGGCTGACATGTATGATTGTCAGGTTGTGGCCCATGACATTGCGCCGGACCGGATGAAAGACCTGCCGGTTCGTGCAGACCGTGCGGGCGTGCGGATTGAAACCCGCACTACAGCGGCACTGGCTAGCGCGGCGCCCTTCGACGTGGTGTTTTGCGATGCGCCTTGCAGTGGCAGCGGGACTTGGCGCCGGACGCCGGACGCAAAATGGCGATTTTCAGAGGATGATCTGGCGCGGTATCAGGATATGCAGACCGAAGTTATCCTTTCAGCGGCAGATCTGACCCGGCCGGATGGCCTGTTGGCTTATGCGACCTGTTCAGTCCTGCGGCAAGAAAACGATGCGATCATCGACAAGTTTTTGAAAGCACGGCGCGAATGGCGTGTTTTATGCCGTGAACAACTGATGCCCTGTGATGATTGGGACGGTTTTTTCCTGTGTTGTTTGACCCGCGACAATAACAACCTGTGATTGCGTTTCCGATTGCGCTATGCTGCTTAAGGATTGATTAATCCTTGATGCGATAAGTCTAAAACAAATGCGTGATTGAGGTTCGTGTGTGCCATCTGACCAGTTGATTGAGATCCCGCCAGGTGCAAGGCTGCGGCGCTTGCCGATTTCCGCAGTGTTACTGCTGTTCGCGGTGACGTGTTTTATTGCTGCCGCATTGGTGCCAATGATCGCACTGCGATATGGCCTGCTGATTGCGGGCGGCATCTCGCTGTTGCTAGCCCTGCTGCTGGCCGCGCGATATCTCGTTTTGGGACGCTTGAATGAGGATCTGACAGCCGCTGCGACTCTGCTGATCGCAAAGGATGCTGACAGTGCCTTCGTGACCGATGCGGCATGCATCGTTCAGGGTGCGAACGGCCCATCGCACGCGCGATTTGGCCAGACAATTGGTCAGTCGATGCGCCAGGTTCTTGGCACATTGATGGCCCAGCCAGATGGTTTGATGCAGCGCGTGAAGGAGCGTGTTGCCGCAGGAGGCCACAGCAAAGAGGATATCGTGACCCGCAGCGGTCATTTCCGGCTGAGCGTTTCGGCCATTGGCGACGGCGCCATGTTGTGGCGGCTCGATGATCTGGAAGATACAAGATACGCGCCCTTGGGCACTGCAAATATCAACCTGCCACATCTGCAAATCAGCGCGACGGGGACGGTTGCACAGATCAACGACGCCGCGCGCCGCCTTTTGGGAGGACGGCCCAAGACGCTGTCAGATGTTATCGAAGATCTGCCGGTCCGTGCCGGTCAGGTCCACAAAATCAAGACGACCGGAAACCGGACAACGGCGGTTGTGGCAGAAGTCACGGGGCGTGGCGGTGAGTGTGATATCTATCTGCTGCCCGATACCGGCACGACGGCCCCCAGAAAATTCAATGCTGGCTGGGACGCGATCGAGGATCTGCCGGTTCCTTTGATGAAGATTTCACCGGATGGTGAAATTCTGGCCTCCAACCGCGAGGCGCGGCAATTGCTGAATCTGCAAGACACAGCGGGTAAACGCATGGCTGACGTGTTGGACGGGCTGGGGCGCCCGATCAATGATTGGCTGCGCGAAGCCGCTGAAGGGCGCGGCGGCAACGTCTCACAATTTCTGCGCGGGCGCAGTGAAAACCAGGATACGTTTGTGCAGGTCACGCTGAATATCTCAGGTGAGACCGCGGATACCCACCTCATTGCCGTGCTGAACGATGTGACTGAGCTCAAGACGCTCGAAGCACAATTTGTGCAAAGCCAGAAGATGCAGGCCATCGGTCAACTGGCCGGGGGCGTGGCACATGATTTCAACAACCTGCTGACGGCAATTTCCGGGCACTGTGATTTGTTGTTGCTGCGCCATGACGAGGGCGACCAGAACTATGGCGATCTGATCCAGATCCATCAAAACGCCAATCGGGCAGCCAGTCTTGTGGGCCAGTTGCTTGCGTTTTCCCGCAAGCAGAACCTGCAGCCCGAGATCATCGATTTGCGCGATACGCTGTCTGACCTGACCCATCTGCTGAACCGATTGGTGGGTGAAAAAGTCACGTTGCTGCTGAACCATGACCCGGCACTGGCCCAGATCAAAGCCGACCGCCGCCAGTTGGAACAGGTTCTGATGAACCTGGTGGTCAATGCGCGCGATGCCATGCCCAAAGGTGGTGAAATCAGGGTGGTGACTGAAAACCTGTCGCTAAAGACTCAGATGGTCAAGGATCGGGCCATCGTGCCGCCGGGCGAATATGTTGTGGTGAAGGTCATTGATGAAGGTCATGGGATTCCAGCGGAAAAACTGCCAAAAATCTTTGAACCCTTCTATACGACCAAGCGTGTCGGTGAGGGGACCGGCCTGGGGCTTTCGACGGCGTACGGGATCGTGAAACAGACCGGCGGTTACATCTTTGCCGAAAGCGAAGTGGACAAGGGGACGCAGTTTTCCTTGCTTTTCCCCAGCTATGATCTGCCTGTTGCAGAACCGCTTGAGGTGGCCACATCTGCACCCCAACCGATCAACACCGAAGCCGAGGGCGTTGTTCTTTTAGTGGAAGATGAAGCGCCGGTGCGGGCCTTTGCGTCACGTGCCTTGCGTCTGCGAGGTTACACGGTTCTGGAGGCCGATTGTGCAGAGGCGGCACTGGAGATGCTCAACGACACTGAACTGGGCGTCGACATTTTTGTAACGGATGTGATCATGCCTGGCATGGACGGGCCCACCTGGGTGCGCGAAGCATTGGTTGACCGACCCGATACGAAGGTGGTGTTCGTTTCGGGCTATGCCGAGGATGCTTTTGGCGATGATCAGTCGCGGATACCGAATTCAGTCTTTTTGCCCAAGCCATTTTCGCTGAATGCGCTAACTCAGACAGTGCAGGGTCAATTGCAGGACCGCCGGATGACGGCGTAGCGGCTTTGTCGTCTAGTTTGCGGGTGAACCGAAGATAGAGTGATGCGGTCTTTTTTGGAGCGGCCAGGGACGATGAAGCAGTAAGATAGACAATCGCGTTCGTATGCTGAACCCGTCTGCACCTCCGGTAAGACAATCGAGATAGTGGGCGCAGATTTGCCCCTGCGATTGATGAATGGTGATCGTCATGCGTCGTTTCTGACGTGGCAGTGTTGATCCGCGCTGCTCACCGCCGGTTGACGCCAAGCTGTCAGATTGGTTTCGGCCAGCCGTTTTTCTTAATTAGAAAGGGCGACCAGATGTGCCGCTGATCCGGTCAGGGCGGCGTAATCGTCTTCGATCACGTGCACGGCGAAGTTGCTCATGAAGCCCGCAAACCGCCCTTTGTCGCGGAAGGCCTCGCCAAAGCCGAATGTTGACAGATGCGGTGCAAAGGCACGGGCGACGCCGCCGACCAGATAGACACCCCCAAAGGGCAGTTGAATCAAGGACAGGTTGCCACAAACCGTGCCGAGAATACGGGTGAACAGGCGCGCAGCCTCGACCGCGCGTTCATCATTGCCATCGGCGCAGGCGGTCATGATATCTTTGGCCGCGCGTTCGCGTGGATCGTCCGCCTCGTTGCCGAGAAACGCATAGACCCGTTCCAGACCGCGCCCCGAAAGCACATCTTCGACCGCCGGGAACCCGTGCGCTGTCGAAACGAACTGGCACAGCCGCAGCTCCATCTCGTTGCGGATGGGCAGGTTGGCGTGGCCACATTCGGACGGGGGCACCATGCGCCCGCTTTCAAGATCGAACACCGGTGCCGCGTTAAACCCAGTGCCGACGCCGACCACCAGTTTAGCGGCATTGTTTTTCGGCTCTGGCCCAGTCAGGATGCTGCGGATATTGGCGGGGTCCAAATGGTCGAGCGCATGGCCCTGCGCCTGCAGATCATTTAGGATGGCGACCGTTTCGGCACGTGTCGCACGGCCAAGCGTCTCCTTGTCGATGGTCCAGTCAAGGTTGGTCATCGCCGCTCGTCCGTCACGCACAGGGCCGGCCACGGCCACACAAGCGGCGATAGGATCAACGCCGTCCTCGTCAGCGATGTAGCGTTTCAGGACGGATTCAAGCCCCGGAAAATCGCTGTTGCTGTAGCGGCGCACGGTGCCGTCGACAATGCGGCGCCCGTCAGCCAGCGCGACGCGTGTATTGGTGCCGCCAATATCGGCGACCAGCGAATAGGTGTTGTCGGGATGGCTCATGGTGATCCTTAACGCGCGATGGCGGCTTTGAGCGCGTGATAGGACGCTTTGGGTGTCCGCTTCAAGGTCTCGAAATCCACATGCACGATCCCAAAGCGTTTCTCATACCCGAAGGCCCATTCGTAGTTGTCCAGAAGTGACCAGTAGAAAAAGCCCTGCACGTTGGCGCCGTCAGCGATAGCACGTTTGGTTGCCAGCATGTGGTCCGAGACGAAGGATGTCCGCTCGGGGTCGTAGACGGCACCGTTTTCAACGGTGTCGTCCCAGGCCATTCCGTTCTCTGTCACGTAAAGCGGCAGGTCGCCCACATAGTCGCGCGACAATCGCGTCAGGAAATGGTGCAGGCCGTCCGGGTAGATT
Organism: Yoonia sp. SDW83-1; assembly: GCF_046762885.1. NCBI lineage: Bacteria > Pseudomonadati > Pseudomonadota > Alphaproteobacteria > Rhodobacterales > Paracoccaceae > Yoonia > Yoonia sp. SDW83-1. Next base: position 132,890 of record NZ_JBKQXO010000005.1, on the reverse strand, counting down.
TCCCAACCCATCTGCGTGGTGGGCAGGTCGCCCTCAACTGATGTGAGATGTGGCCAGGCGCTGTCTGGATCGTGCAGGACACGATGCCGGGTGTAATAGTTGACGCCGAGCCAGTCCATTGGTTGGCTGATCAGTTCCATGTCGTCCTGCCAGCCAGTGGGCATGTGGGGTTCGAAACCGGCCAGCACCTCTTTGGGGTAGGTCCCCTTGGTGGCGGCTTCGATGAACCAGCGGTTGAAGATGGCGTCTTGTAGGTTGGCGGCGGCTGCCGCTTCTGGCGTATCATCGGCGGGGGTAGTGTGATCGAAGTTCAGCACGATGCCGCAGTTTTGCATCCCCTTGGCGCGCAACCGTTCCAAGGCCGTACCGTGGGCCAGCATGATGTGATGCATGGCCCGCGCTGTGGCGCGGAGGTCGCGCAGACCTGGCGCGTGGTGGCCAAGAAAATGCGACACAAAGGCCACGCACCACGGTTCGTTGATCGTGGCAATGGCCGCGACCCGGTCGCCGATCTTGTCGGTGATTACATCAGTAAAGTCGCCAAAAAATTCGCAGGTATCGCGGTTCGCCCATCCGCCCTTATCCGCCAGTGTTGAAGGCAGTTCCCAGTGATAGAGTGTCTGAAATGGCTTCAGACCCCGTTCAAGCATCGCATCGACCAGCCTGTCGTAGAAATCAAGCCCTTCGGCATTGGGTGTTCGCCCGTCCGGCATGACCCGGGCCCAGGAGGTCGAAAACCGGTAGGCGTCGAGCCCGGCATCTTTCAGCAGATCAAGGTCTTCGGGGTAGCGATGGTAGTGGTCGCAAGCCAGCGCGCCATCTTCTGCGCGCACGACATTGCCGGGCGTTGCGGCAAACGTATCCCAGTGAGTTGATCCGGCCCCGCCGAATTTGTGGCCTTCGATCTGGTATGCGGCGGTCGCGGCCCCGAAAGTGAAACCTTCGGGGAAATCGGAACGTTTGAAGTCCATAATCAGTCCTTTCGGGGGGCCGGGCCGGTCGAGCCGCCCACCATCAGTTCAGCCTCGAGCAGGGTCGCCTTTGGTGTGCCGCCGGGGTTGGCAATGATGTCGAGCAATATATGCGCCAATTGCCTGCCTGCCTCGCGCACCGATGACCGGGTTGCGGTGAAAATCGGAACGTCCCCGCCATTCTGCAGATAAGACAGGGCATCGTCATGGGTGATGATTGATACATCACGCCCGATGGTCAGCCCCTGTTCTTCGACCGCGCGCCGCGCCCCCAGCGCGCTAATCAGTGATGAGGCAAGGATCGCCGTTGGTGCGTTTGTTTCCTGCAGCATATCACTGGTGGATTGGTAGCCAAAAACCTCGGTCATTTCGCCAGAACGCATCAGTGCAGGGTCTACTGCGACGTTGTGCGCACGCAGGGCAACTTCGTACCCTGCGCGGCGTCTATGTGCAAAATCCATGACTTCCAGACCGTTGATCAGGGCAATCCGTCGGTGCCCCAGATCAAAAAGAAACCGGGTGGCCCGCTCAAAGGCACTGCGATTGTTGACGTCGAGCCATGCATAGGGGGTTTCGCACCCCGTGGCGCGACCGTGGACGGCGAAGGGCAAGCCTAATTCCTGCAACAGCGGGATGCGCGGATCGTTCATGCGCGGGCCATGCACGATCACGCCATCGACAGCCCGCCGCGATTTAAGGCCGCGATATATCTGGTGTTCGTCCTCGTCGGCCACAATCGACAGGATCATTTCATAGCCGTGGCGCGCATATGTTTCGCCTGCGCCAGCGATGAAATCGCCGAAGATCGGGTTTACCATCTCATGCTTGGTGGACATCGGGATGACATGGCCGATGGCAAGCGCCTTGCCGGTGGCCAAACCCTTGGCGCGGGTGCTGGGGCGGTAGTTGAAGGCCTTTGCTGCTTCCTCGACCCGGGCGCGTGTGGCGGCACTCACCTCCGGGTAGCCGTTCAATGCGCGGCTGACCGTGGTTTGGCTAAGTCCCAGATTCTGTGAGAGTTCTTTGAGGTTCATACCGGTTTTTCGCCAAAGCGCTTTCAATTATGACGGCCGAAAGGGGCCGTCAGAAAAATCTCCGTAATCGTTTCAGTATCGGCGATGCCTCCGGATTCCAAGTATTTTTTTCGAGCGCTTTGGCCGGTTGACAGTAGGGTCAACTTGGATGAGGGTAGGGCATCCAAAGCGCTTTGGCTATGATTCCAAATTGCTGCAGGAAAGCCAAAGCATGGTAACATGCAAACGTAAGTCACGCGCAATGACGCGCGATTGGGAGGACATTCAATGAAAACGAAACTGTATGCCGGTGTGGCAGCGGTTGCCCTGACTGCAGGTGCCGTTCAGGCCGAGCAGATCACTGTTTTTGGCCCTTGGCTGGGCCCCGACCAGGAAAATGTCGAAAAGGTGCTTGCGGCGTTCGCCGAAGCGTCTGGTCACGACGTGCGCTACACTGGTTCAGACAGCTTCGAGCAGCAGATCCTGATCGATGCCGAGGCGGGGTCTGCCCCCAACGTGTCTGTCTTTCCGCAGCCCGGTCTGGCGTCCGACATGGCCAGCCGCGGTTTCTTGACACCGCTGCGCGATGGCACGGACGACTGGCTGCGTGAAAACTATGCCGCTGGTCAGTCCTGGGTTGATCTGGGCACCTATGCCAACGACAACGGCGAAGACGGGCTGTACGGCTTCTTCTACAAGGTCGATGTGAAGTCACTTGTCTGGTACATCCCCGAGAATTTCGAGGATGCAGGGTACGAAGTGCCTGAAACCATGGAAGAATTGAAGGCGTTGACGGATCAGATCGTAGCAGACGGCGAGACGCCGTGGTGCATCGGTCTGGGCTCTGGCGGTGCAACGGGTTGGCCAGCGACCGACTGGGTCGAAGACATGATGCTGCGCACGCAGCCGCCCGAGGTGTATGACGCATGGGTCAGCAACGAGATGCCGTTTGACGCGCCAGAAGTCGTAGCCGCCATCGAAGAGTTCGGTGCATTCGCCCGCAATGACGACTATGTCGCCGGTGGTGCCGGCGCAGTCGCGACAACCGACTTCCGCGACAGCCCCAAGGGTATGTTCGCCTCACCCCCGCAGTGCTACATGCACCGGCAGGCATCGTTCATTCCGGCCTTCTTTCCTGAAGGAACTGAAGTGGGCGAGGATGTCGATTTCTTCTACTTTCCGGCTTATGCCGAAAAGGATCTGGGGTCTCCCGTTCTGGGGGCTGGCACACTTTGGGCCATCACCAACGAGAACGAAGCAGCACATGAGCTGATCGCGTTCCTGCAGACACCCGAAGCGCACGAGATCTGGATGGGTCTGGGTGGTTTCCTGACACCGCATACTGGTGTTGATCTGGCTGCATTCAGCGATCCGACACTCGGTAAGATGAACGAGATCCTGCTGGGCGCGACAACGTTCCGCTTTGACGCATCTGACCTGATGCCCGGTGGTGTTGGTGCTGGGTCGTTCTGGACCGGCATGGTCGACTATGCTGGCGGTAAGGATGCGGGCGAGGTGGCATCGGCCATCCAGTCATCCTGGGACTCGCTGAAGTAAGCCTGACGGGCTTCAAAGCATTGGGACGGTCCGGCCACCGGGCCGTCCCCACCAAAACATAGCCTAGGGAGGGGACTATGCATCCAGCATTACTTGGTCTTGTGACCATTGTGGTCGGTGTCGGCGGTTGTTTGGCGTATTTCTACTTTTCCAACCTCGTTCTGGACAAGTTCATCTTTCCCGCGAAGGGCACGGATGCAGGCCGGAACATCAATCGCGCCAACATGGTCCGTCCCTGGCTCTTTCTCTTTCCTGCTATCCTGGCGCTTGGTCTTTATCTGGCTTATCCGGTCGTCGCGACCTTGTGGTATTCCCTGACCGACCGTGATCAGGGCGGTGCCTTTGTCGGGCTGGCCAATTACAACCAGATGTTTGGCGAACCGAAATTCTGGGAAGCCATGCGCAATAACATGCTTTGGCTGATTATTGTTCCTGCTGCCTCGACCGCATTTGGATTGCTGGCAGCCCAGCTGACGGATCGGATCAAATGGGGCAGTTTTGCGAAATCCCTGATCTTTATGCCGATGGCGATTTCATTCGTCGGTGCGGCGGTTATCTTCAAGCTGATTTATGACACCCGCCCTGTGGATCAGAACCAGATTGGTGTGCTGAACGCTGTCTGGCTGCAGTTCGAAGGCGGTATCGGGTCGTTTCTGATCCTGCGATTGTTGCCAGGCCTGTTGACGATTTGCGCGGCTGCAGCTGCGTTGTTCGTCGCCTATGGGCAGTTTAGGGCGGCAATGGAAAGCCGCGGCGGGGCCTTTGCCAAGACCATGCATGGTGTGCTGATCGCGGTACTGGTCTTTGTTGCGTTGGCGTGCCTATCGTTGACTTACGGGGCCTTTACCAATGCCCATCCTTACGGTGAACCGCAGACGTGGTTGACTATCCCCGGATGGAACTCTTTCTTTTTGATGATCGTCCTGATTTGGATTCAGACAGGCTTTGCCATGGTGATCCTGTCTGCTGCACTCCGCGGTATCCCCGAAGAAACGGTTGAGGCGGCAATTGTGGACGGGGCCAACCCGTTTCAGGTGTTTTTCAAAATCAAGATGCCGCAGATCGCAGGTACCATTGTAGTGGTCTGGACGACGATCACCTTGGTGGTGCTCAAGGTCTTTGACATCGTGTTTGCGATGACCAATGGCCAGTGGGAAACACAGGTTCTGGCCAACTACATGTTCGATAAACTGTTCCGCGCCAATGACTGGGGGGTCGGTTCGGCCAGTGCCATGATCATCATGCTGCTGGTCAGCCCGATCCTGGTCTGGAATGTCTACAACGCCCGGAAGGAGATGCGGTAATGGATAATATTGCTGGCAGCAAGTCGAGCCTTGGCTGGGCGGTACAAATCTCGGTCGTGCTTTTGGTGGCGTTGTGGCTGTTTCCAACGGTGGGTCTGTTGGTGTCGTCTTTCCGGACATCGGATCAGATTTCCAGTTCCGGCTGGTGGCAATCGCTGTTTCCCACCGAGCAGAACATGACCCTGCGCACCACTGACCCGGATAACGAAGGTGCTCAGACGCTGGTTGATGGCGTTTACACTGTTTCGGGCAATCTGTTTGGCGAGCCGGGCGATGCGGAGATCAGTGTTTGGGGCACGTCATCCCGCGCGATTGATGTTTATACACCCGGCGAAACCGCCGATCTGGGTGATGGTGAAACGATCACCGTGCAAGCGAATGGCGATTATGTCTGGACCGGAACCGAGGAGCTTTCAGGTCGAGGCCAACGGGCTTTTGTGACGGCGACAACGCCCCCCGACTTTACGCTGGACAACTATGAACAAGTCCTGCTGAGCGACAATGCGACGGATAGTATGGCCAAGGCGTTCTTCAATACGCTGACTGTGACGATCCCGGCGACCATCATTCCGATCGTGATTGCAGCCTTTGCTGCCTATGCGCTGGCCTGGATGGATTTTCCGGGGCGGGCCATTCTGATCGCCATGGTTGTGGGCTTGCTGGTTGTGCCCTTGCAACTGGCGCTAATCCCCCTCTTGAAACTGCATTTGGATATCGGCATCGGGAAAGGGTATTTAGGCACCTGGATGGCCCATACCGGGTTCGGGTTACCGCTCGCCATATACCTCTTACGCAACTACATGGTCGGCCTGCCCCGCGACATCATCGAAAACGCTAAGGTGGACGGCGCGACAGATTTCCAGATCTTTACCAAGATCATCCTGCCGCTATCCTTCCCGGCACTCGCATCATTTGCGATCTTCCAGTTCCTGTGGACATGGAATGACTTGCTGGTCGCCAAGGTGTTCCTGATTGATGCGACGGGCGATACGACTGTGATGACCAATCAGATCGTGGAGCTTTTGGGCACACGGGGTGGCAACTGGGAAATCCTGGCCACGGCAGCCTTCGTGTCGATTGCGGTGCCGCTGGTCGTGTTCTTTGCCATGCAGAAATACCTCGTCCGCGGCCTGCTGGCCGGGTCGGTGAAGTAAGTGACAACCGTCCCGGGCTTGGCCCGGGACCTCAACCACGCCGCTCCGAAGAGGTCCCGGGTCAAGCCCGGGACGGGGCCGCGATAGGAACGACATTGATGAACACGAACCTGGCCACACAGCCGGACATGGCCATCGACAAGGACTGGTGGCGCGGTGCAGTGATCTATCAGATCTATCCGCGCAGTTATCAGGACAGTAATGGCGATGGGGTGGGCGACCTCTTGGGGATTGTCCAGCGGCTGCCCTATATCGCCTCGCTTGGGGTTGATGCGATCTGGATATCGCCCTTCTTCATGTCGCCGATGAAGGATTTCGGCTACGACGTGAGCGATTATTGCGATGTTGATCCGATGTTTGGGTCGCTGGCTGATTTCGATGCTGTGGTGGATACGGCGCATCGGCTGGGCATTCGTATGATGATCGATCTGGTGTTGAGCCACACGAGCGACCAACACCCCTGGTTCGGTGAAAGCCGTTCCAACCGGACCAACCATAAGGCCAACTGGTATGTCTGGGCTGATCCAAAACCGGATGGAACGCCACCCACCAATTGGTTGTCGATCTTTGGCGGATCCGGTTGGCAGTGGGATGCCCGGCGCGAACAATATTATCTGCACAATTTCCTGGTGTCTCAGCCTGATCTGAACTTTCACGAGCCTGCCGTGCAGGATGCGCTGCTGGATGTCGCCCGGTTCTGGTTGAACCGGGGTTGCGACGGGTTCCGGCTGGATACGATCAATTTCTATATGCATGACGAACAGTTGCGCGACAATCCGGCGCTGCCCCCGGAAAAGCGTAATGCGACGATTGCTCCGTCAGTGAATCCCTATAACCATCAGGAACATCTGTACGATAAGAACCACCCGGACAATGTGAAGTTTCTGGCGCGGTTGCGTGAAGTGATGGAGCCCTATGGTGCTGCCGCCGTGGGTGAGGTGGGCGATGCCCAGCGTGGTCTTGAGATCATGGGCGAATACACGGCCGGCGATGATCTGATGCAGATGTGCTATGCCTTTGAATTCCTGTCCAAGGACCAGCCAACCGCCGCCCGTATTGTCGAGGTCATGAACCGCGTGGATGAGGTCGCTGCCGATGGCTGGGCGTGCTGGGCTTTTTCGAACCACGATGTGATGCGCCATGCCAGCCGCTGGAACCTGCCACCGGCGGCCCAGCGTATGTTTGCGACGCTGATCATGTGCCTGCGCGGCTCGGTCTGTTTGTATCAAGGCGAGGAACTGGGGCTGCCAGAGGCTGATGTGCCGTTTGAGGCGTTGCAGGACCCCTATGGCATTGAGTTCTGGCCGGAATTCAAGGGGCGTGACGGCTGCCGGACCCCGATGGTGTGGGAGCCGAGCAACCAGAATGGCGGGTTTTCATCCGCAAAACCTTGGTTGCCCGTCGCTTCTGAGCATCTGCATATGTCCGTTGCCGCACAAGAGGACGAGCCGGGCGCGCTGCTGCACCATTATCGCAAGGCCATCGCGTTCCGCCATTCGCACCCGGCTATCAGTGTCGGTGCGCATGACGGGCTGCGCGCCAAGGGCGATGTGGTCTATTTCACGCGCACTTCCGGCGACCAGATGATTTTCTGTGCATTTAACGTGAGTGAAACACCATCCGATTTCGATCTGCCCGAGGGGGAATGGACACCGATTGGTGCCGAACTGGGTAGTGCGCATGTATCTGCGGATGGACGACTGCATCTTGGGCCGTGGCAAGTCTGCCTCGCGCTCAAGCGATAAGAACATGAAGGGGAGTGAGACATGGCCGATCTGAAACTGGTGGATGTTGCCAAGACCTATGGCGGCACAGTGGATGTGCTCAAGAACATCAATCTGGACATCAAGCAGGGTGAGTTGATTGTTTTTGTGGGCCCATCAGGCTGCGGGAAATCCACGCTGCTGCGCATGATTGCGGGGTTGGAAAAGATCACCGGGGGCACGTTGGAGATCGATGGCCAATTGGTCAACGATGTCCCACCAGCGCAGCGCGGCATTGCCATGGTGTTCCAGTCATACGCGCTTTATCCGCATATGACGGTGCGCGATAACATGTCCTTTGCGCTGAAACTGGCCAAAAAATCCCCGCAGGAGATTGACGAGGCCGTCAACCGGGCGGCGAAGATCCTGCAATTGGATGAATATCTGGATCGCCTGCCCAAGGCTTTGTCGGGTGGTCAGCGCCAGCGTGTAGCGATTGGCCGTTCTATCGTGCGCGATCCGAAGGTGTATTTGTTTGACGAACCGCTGTCGAACCTTGATGCAGCCCTGCGTGTCGCGACTAGGATCGAGATTGCGCAGCTGAAAGAATCCATGCCCGAAAGCACGATGATCTATGTCACCCACGATCAGGTCGAGGCGATGACGCTGGCCACTCGGATCGTTGTGCTCGCCAACAAAGGTATCGCGCAGGTCGGATCACCGCTGGAGCTCTATGAGCGCCCGGAGAACGAGTTTGTGGCCCAGTTCATTGGCTCACCGGCGATGAACTTGCTGAGCGGTGAGATTGTCGAAACCGGTGCGCAAACCAAAGTAAAACTTGATGATGGCGGCAGCGCGGTTTCCGCAGTGCCGACCGAAAGTTCCGATAAGGGGCTGAAGGTCAATATCGGCGTCCGTCCCGAGGACATGATCCTGACGGAGGGCGATGATTATCTGTTCTCTGATACGGTCAGCATTGTCGAGGCGCTTGGCGAGGTCACACAGCTTTATTTTGAACCACCGCGCGCTGATGCGGACACAGATACAGTGATTGCCAAGCTGCCTGGTATTCACACAGATATCCGGGGAAAGGCCCTGAAATTCACGGCTGATCCCGCCAAGGTTCAGATCTTCCACAACGGCAAATCGCTCTACTATCGTTAACAAGTTCGCGGTTGCCAGTGTCGCGTCGATGTGATCGCATCGGCGCGATTTCTATTTGGGGTGAGCGATGAAAGTACCTGAGAACACACTGAAAAAGGCGTTGGTCGCGGGCCGGGTGCAGCATGGGCTATGGCTGACGACCGGGTCACCTGTGGCTGCGGAAATTGCCGGTGATGCCGGTTTTGACTGGTGCCTGATTGATGGTGAGCATGGCCCCAACACGATCACCGATATGTTGCCGCAGGTGCAGGCGTTGCGTGCCACAGGGACGCCGGTTGTGGTGCGGATTGCCAGTGCAGAGGTCTGGATGGTCAAGCAGGTGCTTGATCTGGGTGTGCAGACAATTCTTGTGCCCATGGTCGATGATGCTGCAAAGGCGGATGAGATGGCGCGGGCCATGCGCTATCCACCGGATGGCATTCGCGGTATGGGAGCCTTGCTCGCACGGGCGTCCGGATTTGGGGCTATCGCCGACTATCCAACGGCCGCCAATGCGCAGATGTGTCTGCTGGTGCAGGCTGAAAGTGTCACGGCCGTTGACAACATTGATGCCATCGCAACCACGCAAGGGGTTGATGGTGTTTTTGTCGGTCCGGCTGATTTGTCCGCAGATATGGGGTATCCCGGACAGCCCGACCACCCAGAAGTGACCAAGGCGATTGCGCATCTGATTGCCCGAACGGTCGCTGCAGGCAAGGTCGCCGGGATCGTCACCTTTGATGAAAGCCAGTTCCAGACCTATGCCGATATGGGGGTCACGTTCCTGGGTGTTGGTGGCGATGCGCTGGTGCTGAATACCGCCTTGCGCGGGCTGGCAGCCCGCGTCAAAGCTTCCTGATTTTCAAGGTCGTGATCCGGTTTTGATCCTTGCTGACCACTTCGAACCGGAAGCCATGGAAGGAGAACACCTGACCTTCCAGCGGGATCATCTGCGCTTCGTGGATGACCAGCCCGGCAACTGTGTTTGCTTCTTCGTCGGGCAGGTTCCAGTCATGTGACCGGTTCAGGTCGCGGATGGTCATGCCGCCATCAACCAGATATGCGCCATCTTCTGTCTCTTCGATCTGGTCTTCTTCGTGATCGTCAAATTCATCGGCGATTTCGCCCACAATCTCTTCGAGAATGTCCTCAAGCGTGATCAGACCTTCGAGCCCGCCATATTCATCCACCACCAGCGCAAAATGGGTCTTTCGTTTAAGAAAGTTACGCATCTGTTCATCAAGCGTTGTGGTTTCCGGGATGAAATAGGGCTCCATCGCGACCCGCATCACATCGAACTTTGCCAGGCCTTTGATGTCATCATCGCCAGCAAGCAGCTTGTGCATGGCGCGCAGCAGATCCTTGGCGTGGATCACGCCAACAATGTTTTCCTGATTGTCCTGGAATAAGGGCAGGCGGGTATGCTGGCTGGTCAGAATCTGGGCGAGGATATCTTCGGGCGGCATGGCCGCATCAATCATCTCGATCCCTGAACGATGCAGCATGACCTCTTCCACGGTACGATCGTTCAGATCGAGCGCGCCAAGGATGCGGTCGCGGTCTTCCTTTTCCACAATCCCTTCGGAATGACCCAGTGACAGCGCCCCGGCGATTTCTTCACGGACGGCCAGGATGTGGCTGTCGGGGTCCGTGCGGACGCCGAACAGGAACAGGACACCGCGCACCAGATAGCGGACGGCCGTCACGATGGGCGAGAATATCAGAACGATCAGCCCAATAGGCGCGGCCACGCGGGACGCGACGGTTTCAGGGTATGTGATGGCAAAGGTTTTTGGCAGGACCTCGGCAAATATCAGGACCAGCAAGGTCATGATCAGGGTTGCGGCGGCGACCCCATTCTGGCCGAAGAGCTGGGTCAAAACGGCTGTCGCCAATGAGGTAGCGAGGATATTCACCACGTTATTGCCCAACAGGACCGAGCCGATCAGCCGTTCATTATCTTCGGTGATCTTCAGCGCGCGTTCGGCACCTTTCGATCCCTTGTCGGCAGCCGTCCGCAGTTTGCCCCGCGACGCGGCGGTCAGCGCCGTCTCGGACCCCGAGAAGAACCCGGACATCACCAGGAGAACAAGAATAGCAGCAGCCGTGATCCAGAAGGCGGCGTCAGAGATCGAGGATTCCATCAGAGGCTTTCACATAAAGACATTGCATTTATGGGGGTTAGACGTGCCAGCTTCAAGCCTTGGAAGGCTTTGCCAGCGGGTGATGATCCAGCACCAGTTCCTTGAGCCGGGCATCCAGAACGTGGGTGTAAATCTCGGTCGTGGCGACATCTGCATGACCCAGCATGGTCTGGATAGAGCGCAGATCGGCCCCGCCCGCCAGCAGATGCGTGGCAAAGGCATGCCGCAGAGTGTGTGGGGTGACCCTTTCGGGCGACACGCCGCCAGCGACGGCAAATTCCTTGATCAGTCCAAAGAACCGTTGCCGCGTCATATGCCCCGCAGCCCCGCGCGAGGGAAACAGAAACTTTGACGGCGGTTTGCCGTTTTGGCGCGCCGCCTCTTCTGCGGCGTCGCGTTCGACCAGATAGGCGGCAAGTGCAATGCGTGCGGGTGGCGAAATCGGCACCAGCCGTTCCTTGCCGCCTTTGCCGCGTACCAGCAGCATACGTGGATCACCGCGTGCGGCAGAGACAGGCAGGCTGACCAATTCGGTCACGCGCATCCCGGTCGCATAAAGCAGTTCCATCAGGCAGGTGTTACGCAACCGGTCGCGTGGCGAGTTGCGGGCCGCATCAAGCAGTCGGTCCACTTCTGCAATCTCCAGCGTTTTTGGCAGCCGTTGTGCCCGGCCGGGCCCCTTGATCTGGATCGCTGGGTTGTCGTCGCGCCAGCCTTCGTCAAATGCGAAACGGTAGAGTTGCTTGATCGCCGATAGCCGCCGGGCACGGGTGGACTTGGCCAGACCTTCGGCTTCGCAATCAATCAGATAGCTTTCGATATCGTCCTGTGCAGCGATGCCATAATGCAGCGATTTGTCTGCCAGCCATTCCGCAAATGCCTGCAGATCGCGGGCATAGGCCAGTTGTGTGTTGGTAGCGGCGTCCAGTTCCGCAGCTTGCGCCTCAAGAAAGGTTTGCACCCAGCGCGCCATCGGCTGTGCGGCGTTGGTCACGTTTCCCGGTCCAGGATCATCAATTGCAATGCTGCCCGGCGCGCTGTGTCCTCCAGCCCGACCGAGCGGAACAATGCCAGCGCGTCGGTGACGGAGCGCATATCGCCAGAGTAGCCCTCGTTAAAGAGGGCGACGGCGCGTAAAAGGGCCTCACCCAGTTTGCCCTCGGCCACGAGGTTTTGCAGAACGTCAGGTGGTGGCGCGCCGTTGAAAGCGGCCTGAATGGCCAGCTCCTTGGGCGTTGTCACCCGTACCTCTTGCGGCACACCACGGGCGATGGCCATCAGGAACGGGTCGTGATCGGACCCAGCAGCATCAAGCGCTGCGGTTTCATAATCGCCTGATAGCAGGCTGATTTCGAAAGCGAGTTTGTCTGACTCCCCATCTAGCCGCAGGTCGATCAGGTCCATGCCATAAAGCTTGGCGAACTGGATCTCGGCCTGTGCCTGTTTCATGGCGTTCCATGCGGTGGGCAGGGTCTGTGCAATGGCATCAGTGTCGCGTGATTGCATGGCCGCATCGAACCGCTGGATCGCTGCGGCCCGTTCCCAGATTCCGCCGGACGCGGCGGGTGTGCGGGCGGTGTAGACCTGTTGCAGGACGTTTTCGGAAACAGCCCCGTGACGGGCAAGCCGTTCAGCCGCCTCGATCTGCGATTTCCAGGCGGTGGTGCTGCGCAGATCGGCATGGGCAAAAGCCAAGGGCAGGTTGCGGGTGATCAGTGGTTCGCCAATCGCCTCATGCATGCGGAACATCAATGGGCTGACGCGCGCTGGCGGTTCCAGCGACGGCTCACCCTCGTAAAGTTCGGGGTCAAGAAAGCGGGACAGCAGCGCCTCTTCCTGTTCGGTGATGTCGCCCAGCACGCGATGGGTGTTCAGCGTCAGTGCTGCGGCAGCCCAATCGCCATTGCGCGCCAGGCAAAAGATGCGGGCAGGGTAGGTGGGCGCAACTGACGGCGTGTCGCGGACAACATCGCAGGCCTGATCCTCCGTCCCGGTCAGAAGGGCCACGTCGAACCAGCGGCGAAACAAGGGAACGGTGTCCGGTTCGGCGGCTTCGATAAGCGATTTGGCCTGTTCCAACGCGCCGAGGTCCAGAAGTTTGTCGACGCGCGCCAGAAAAAGCGCACCATCGGGACCCGCGCCGAGCGGCGGATCAGCCTCGGCCAGTATCAGCACCTTCAGGAATTCCTGAATGGCAGGCAGCGTTTCGACCCGCTCTGCCTGAACCAGTGTGACCAGCGTCGCCTCATCACTGCCTGACCAGATGGACGGGGGCAGGCCGGTCACACTGGCGGGCAGCAGGCCGATGCGGTCCTTTGATGGGCGGTCCAGCGGGCTGACGGTGATTTGCGGCGTCGTAATCTCGCTTGCCACGGCTGGTTCGGCAATGGCGGCCGGCTCGATGCTTTGTGACAGCCAGTCGATGGCGGATAAAGGGGCACCATCCTCTTGCCCGGCAGCCGCCGTGGCAAGGACCATCGCCAGCGCGGTCAGCGGCCTAGTTTGTTTCCAGCGTGACAGGGCGTGTTACCTCTTGGGTTGGGGCGGCAAAATCAGCGGGGAAGAATATCGGGCCAATATAGGCGTAAGCGACAAGTGCCACGCCCGCCAGTACTATCAAAAACAGCAGTGCCTTGATCAGTCGCCACATTGCCCGCCCCTTGCTTACTTTTCTGCCTCGATTAGTGGTCTGAATGCCACTTGTTACGGTGTTTATATATGGTCTTTTGCGCAAGATCACGGCATTCATTCATTAATTTTTCATGTGGCGGCGGTTGGCCGAACAGGAGGTCTGGGCATATGGCGGATGCGCCGCAATTCCATCTGCATCGGACAGTTGTGTTGGTGGGGATGATGGGATCGGGCAAGACGGCGATTGGCCGTGCACTGGCCGCACGTCTGGGCGTTGATTTTGTCGACAGCGACAGCGCCATTGAAGAGGCCGCCGCCCTGACAATTGCCGAGATTTTCGAGCGTGACGGTGAGGATTTCTTCCGCGAGCGCGAAGCCGAAGTATTACGCCGCCTGTTATCCGGCCCGCCACAGGTCGTGTCCACTGGTGGTGGTGCGTTTCTTGCGGAGGGAAACCGCACCGCGATCGCCGAAATGGGCATTGCCCTGTGGCTGAATGCGGACTTGTCCATTTTGTGGGAGCGGGTCAGGCACAAGGACACGCGACCGCTGCTGCGGACCGCTGATCCCAAAGGCACGCTGCAACGCATTTTCAAGGAGCGGACCCCGATCTATGCCAAGGCATCACTGCATGCGGAGATTGTCGCGGGGGCCTCGATTGAAGAGACAACACAGGGGGTTATCGACCTTTTGCTGACCCGCCCTGATATTCTGGAGACCGTTTGATGATTGCCGAAACCGTGCATGTTGACCTGCCGGGTCGCGCCTATGATATCCATATCGGTCCGGGTCTGCTGGATAAGGCGGGGGCATTTCTGACCGGATTGAGCGGACGGCGGCATGTCTGTATTGTGACGGATCAAAATGTCGCGGACCTGCATCTGGCGCAATTGCAGACCGGACTGGCAGAGGCTGGTCTGACGTCTGAGGCTTTGGCGCTGCCGCCGGGCGAAGCCACAAAATGCTGGGCTGAACTGGAACGCACGGTGGAGTGGCTGTTGGCGCAGCGGGTTGAACGCGGTGACGTTGTTGTCGCCTTTGGCGGTGGGGTGATCGGTGATCTGGCCGGGTTTGCTGCCGCGATCCTGCGCCGGGGTGTCAGGTTTGTGCAGATCCCGACCAGCCTGCTGGCACAGGTTGACAGTTCGGTTGGGGGCAAGACGGGGATCAATTCGCCGAGCGGCAAGAACCTGATCGGTGCGTTTCACCAGCCCAGCCTTGTTCTGGCGGATACTGCGCTGCTGGGCACGTTGACCCCGCGGGATTTTCTGGCGGGGTATGGCGAAGTCGTCAAATACGGGTTGCTGGGTGATGCCACGTTCTTTGACTGGCTAGAAACCGAAGGTCCGGCACTGGCGGCTGGCGACATGGCGGCGCGGGTGCGGGCGGTGAAACGGTCCTGCCAGATGAAGGCTGATATCGTGCAGCGTGACGAGACAGAGCAGGGGGACCGGGCGCTTTTGAACCTGGGGCATACGTTCTGTCACGCGCTGGAGGCCGCGACCGGATATTCCGACCGCCTGCTGCATGGGGAAGGCGTTGCGATTGGCTGTGCGCTGGCGTTTGAACTGTCGGCTCGGATGGGTCTGTGCAGTCAGGAGGACCCAAGCCGGGTGCGTGCGCATCTGCGCGATATGGGGATGAAGGTGGATATCGCCGATATCCCCGGCGATCTGCCTGATGCGGCCGGGCTGCTGGACCTGATGGGTCAGGACAAGAAGGTGAAGGACGGCAAGCTGCGGTTTATTCTGGTGCGCGGGATTGGGGATGCGTTTATCACCTCGGACGTGCCGCGCGACAAGGTGCTGGGTGTTCTTACCGATGCGTTGGCGGGCCGCTAATCTGGATCGTCGAACAGATTGATCCCGTGTTTCCGGGCAAAGTTCAGGAAAATCGGCACCTCCATCACGAAGAGGGTGATGATCGTGAAGATCGCCCAATTGCTGTGAAAGAACAACATGTTGAACCGGGTGCCGGTGCCCCAGAACAAGGCACCCGCCACGGTCAGTGCGAGGGCGGACAGAACCACATCAATGGTCATGATGCGGTTCAGCGTCTTTTCTTCAAGGCTGGGGTAGATGCCCAGATACGCAACCGCCAGTATCACACCGTTCAGGATCAGAATCTGGGCTTCTGGCGCAAATTGCATATGACTTAGAACGGGATCTCGTCGTCCATGTCGCTGCCGCCACCGCCTTGTTGCGATGATCCGCCGCTATAGCCGCCATCATTTCCACCATAGCTGCTGCCACCGCCACCGTAGCTGCCACCGCCGCCGCCACCGCCTTCGCCACGGCCATCCAGCATGGTCAGATTGCCGCCGATGCCTTGCAAAACAACCTCGGTCGAATACCGGTCCTGGCCGGATTGATCCTGCCATTTGCGTGTCTGCAGTTTGCCTTCGATGTAAACCTTGGAGCCTTTCTTGAGGTACTGTTCGGCAACTCGCACAAGCCCTTCCTGAAAGATGGCAACGCTGTGCCACTCGGTCTTTTCGCGCCGTTCACCGGTGTTACGGTCTTTCCAGGTTTCGGATGTGGCGATTCGCAGGTTGCAGACCTTGCCGCCATTCTGGAATGTGCGCACCTCCGGGTCCGCACCCAGATTGCCGATGAGAATAACTTTGTTCACTGATCCGGCCATGACGCCCTTTCGAATCTTTTGATTGCGTTTTGGTAAACGTACATTGGTTAATGAAGGGTTGCCACAACTGGGGCTTGGTCATCTGCCAAAAAAGCACTACGGTTGCCGCGATTATCAGGTGTGGGCATTTGACATGCGAAATTCAGGATTGGTTTTGGGTGTTGTAGGCGTGATGGCCGCAACGGGTCTTTCCGCTCAGGAACAGGTTTCGACGATGTCGCGGACGTCGTTGTTTCAAAGCCAGCTATCGGTTCTGGATGGACGTGCGGCGCAGCAATACAACAATTCTGTCCGTCTTCAGCCGCCGCGCATTGAGGTGCCGGGCGCGCCGGGGTCGGTGCCTGCTTATACGGGCGGCTATCGCGGGCAGTATCTGGATGTGGCCCGGTCTGCGGCGCGTCGATACGGTGTGCCTGAAGATCTTTTCCTTAGGCTGGTGCAGCAGGAAAGCGGGTGGAACCCGAATGCCCGATCGCATAAGGGCGCGCTTGGCCTCGCGCAGCTGATGCCACAAACGGCGCGGGCTTTGGGTGTGGACCCTAGCGATGCGGTGCAAAACCTCGATGGTGGTGCGCGTTATCTGCGCCAGCAATATGACAAGTTCGGCAATTGGCGGTTGGCGCTGGCGGCTTATAACGCTGGGCCAGGCGCGGTGGAGCGGTACAGCGGCGTTCCGCCATATCGCGAGACCCAGAATTATGTGCAGGTCATTTGGGGGCGTTAACGCAGTTCATCGGCCAGTGATTTGATGTCGGGGTCTGACAGGCGCGGCACTGTGCGGTAGGCTGCGTTGACAAAAAGAAACAGCGCAAAGCCCAGAAGCCCGACACAGAGGAAGGTGACGAGGATCTGCCCGTAAACCTGGTCGGACAGCCAGTCGAATGTCTGATCCAACCCCCCGGCCTGATCGGCGTCATTGACCCAGAATGCATAGATCAGAAAGACGCCGATGATGGTGACGACAATCCCCTGGGCCGCCACACCCAGCCTTAGCAGGCCGTCCCAATGTGTGGTGAAATGGTTCGCCGCCAGTTTCTGGCGATAGGATCGCGACCATGCCTTGTGCAGATAATAGAGGCCAGATCCCAGCGTCAGCAGACCGGCGAGGCCGACAAGCCAGACGCCGAATGGCGCTGACATAATCGTCTCGGTAGCCTGTACGATGCGGGAATTGCCGCCATCGCCGCTGTCGCGCCCGAAGACCAGAGCAAGGGCGGCGATGCCGATGGCCGCGTGGATCAGGCCGGTGGTGATCATGCCGGCCCGGCCGATGATGCCGGTGACGTCTGATCCTTCTTCCTCGAGGTCGGCAACGCCATCGATCACCCGCCAAAGCGTATAGCTCAGTAATCCCGCACCGATGATTAGCAGGATGATCATGCCGAAGGGCGAGGTTTCGATCTGCCGTAGTGCTGCAGATGTACCTTGCGCATCACCGCCTTGCCAGATGGCCCAAAGCGACAGGCCTGCAATCGCCAGATATGTCAGCCCGCGGCCTGCGTAGCCAAGCCGCATGACCGGAAGCGCCCAGTTCATCTTGTCGGTTGCCATTGAATATCCCCCTTGTTCAAAGGGATAATCGCTGAGTGCCGACAAGGTTCCGTTATTCAGCGGCGATCTGGATCACAGGTTCCATATTGGCCAGTTCTGCATCGCTGAGGTGGCATTTGATCTGGTGACCTTCTGCCACCATGCGGACAGGTGGCACCTCTCGCTCGCAAAGGTCACCGGCGACCTGTGATTTCCAGCGACAGCGCGTCTGGAACGGGCAACCGCTGGGCGGGTTCATGGCTGAGGGGATATCGCCCTCCAGCACGATGTGTTTTTTCTTTACCGATGTGTCGGCGATGGGAACGGCGGACAGCAAAGCCTCTGTATATGGGTGGTAGGGGGGCGAGAATACCTGATCGGTGGTGCCAAGTTCGACGACATGGCCCAGATACATGACCATGACGCGGTCGCTGAGGTAGCGCACGATCGACAGGTCGTGGCTGATGAACAGCAGCGTTGTCTTATGTTCGCGTTGAATTTCCATTAACAGATCGGTCACTGCCGCCTGAACGGACACATCCAGCGCCGAAACAGGTTCATCCGCGACCACGATCCGGGCGTCGCCTGCAAAGGCGCGTGCGATGCCAACCCGTTGTTTTTGCCCGCCTGACAGCTGTCGTGGCATCCGGTCGGCGAAGGCGCGGGGGAGTTTGACAAGGTCGAGCAGGTCCAGCATGCGGTCGCGCCGTTCGGCATCGTTATTGCCGATCCCGAAGATTTCCAGCGCGCGCATGATCTGGCGTCCGACAGTCATTGAGGGGTTGAGCGTATCGAACGGGTTTTGAAACACCATCTGAATATCGGCCACGGTTTTGGTGTCGCGGTTTTCGATGGCGATGTCGCCAATGGATTGATTATCCAGCAAAATCTGGCCTTCGGTTGCGGTCTCAAGCCCCATAAGCACCTTGGCGAAGGTGGATTTGCCGCAGCCGGATTCACCCACGATGGCGAGTGTTTCGCTTTCGCGGGCCTCGAATGACAGGGTTTCGTTGGCTTTGACCACCTTCTTGTCGCCGCCGCCGAAAAGGGCATTGGCCGCAACCTCGTAATATTTCTTGAGGTTGTCCATTTTCAGAACCACCGGACCGATATCGCCTTTCTGTTTCTTTTCAGCGATTTGCGGCGGTGCGGCCCAGTCGATTTCCTCGTGTCTGAGGCAGCGGGTCTGGTGGCGATCATTGCCTTTGACCTGCACCATGGGTACGAAACCGGCGTCGCAGCGCCCTTCTTCGAAATAGTCGCAGCGCGGGCCGAAATTACAGCCTTTGGGGCGTTCGTGGGGCAGGGGGAAATTGCCGGGGATCGCGATGAGCGGGCGCGCGTTCTTATCCGCGCCGGGCAGTGGGATCGACCGGAACAGGGCCTGTGTGTAGGGGTGCTGCATCTCGTCAAACACATCTTCGATGCTGCCGCGTTCGACGGCCTCGCCGGAATACATCACGCAGATCCGGTCACAGGTTTCCAGCACTAGGCCTAGGTTATGGCTGATAAAGAGCATCGATGTGCCGTATTTCTTGCCCAGATCCTTGACCAGTTCGACGACTGCTGCTTCGACCGTGACGTCGAGCGCTGTGGTCGGTTCATCAAGGATCAGAAGCGCCGGTTTGGACATCAGCGCCATGGCGATGACGATGCGTTGTTGCTGCCCGCCGGAGAGCTGGTGGGGATAGCTTTTGAGCATGCGTTCGGGGTCTGGCAGTTTGACGTCTGTGACGACCTCCAGAGCCCGCGCATAGGCCTCTTTTTCCGAGACGCCTTCGTGGATCATCGGCACTTCCATCAGCTGTTTGCCGATCTTCATGGCGGGGTTCAGGGATGCCATAGGTTCTTGATATATCATGGCAATTTCGTTGCCGCGGATATCGCGCAGCCGTTCGGGCGACATCGTGTTCATCTCTTCGCCCTTGAACTTGATCGAGCCGCCGACGATGCGCCCGTTCACGCCCAGATCCTGCATCACGCCAAGCGCCACGGTGGATTTTCCGCAGCCGGATTCCCCAACAAGACCAAGGGCTTCGCCTGGCATGACCTTGGCGGAAAAATCCATCACGGCGGGAATTTCGCGCAGGCGGGTGAAGAAGGAAATGGACAATTTGTCGATTTCGAGGATGGGTTCGGCTTGATCGAGCGTGGCCATTAACTTTTTCCTTTCAGCGCCGATTTTTGCTGTCGGCATCGCGTCGGACTTGCGTCGGCAAAACGTCGGACCCCACCGCACGCGGGGTCCGTTAACTATTAATCTTTCAGGCTTTCCTCGCGCAGGCCGTCGGCCAGAAGGTTCAGCCCCAGAACGAGGCTGAGGAGCGCGACGGCAGGTGGCAAGGCCGGGTGGGCGAAGATCAGGAGCAGCTTGCGCCCTTCATTGATCGTGGTCCCCCAATCGGGGCTTTCGGACGACAGGCCCAGACCGAAGAAGCCGAGGGTCCCGAGCAGGATGGTCGTATAGCCGATCCGCAGGCAGAAATCGACGATCAGTGGTCCGCGTGCGTTGGGCAGGATTTCCCACAGCATGATGTACCACGCGCCTTCACCCCGCGTCTGGGCGGCGGCCACATAGTCACGCGTACGCAGATCGAGGGTCAGCCCCCGCACGATCCGGAAGACCGTGGGCGCGTTCACGAAGACCACCGAGACGAAGACGACGAGGATGGAGATATCAAAGAGGTCGAACCATTCAGGCAGGAAATCGATGACCGTGCCTTTCTGGTTGATCACTGACAGATAAAGCCAGCCGAGGATGCCCAGCACCGGGATCAGAATGGCGTTACGTTTGGCCGGTTGGGTGTAGTAGCGCGAGTTCAGCAGCACGCCGAAAAAGATCAGCGGGAAGATGAACAGGAACGCGGCCATATATGAGGGGATGCCCGTCAGCACGATTTCCGGTGTGACCAGCAGGTAAAAGAGCAGGATCACAGGGAAAGCCAGGATCAGGTTGGCAACAAAGGAGAGGAACGTGTCGAGCTTACCGCCATAATAGCCTGCGGGCAGGCCCAGCGTAATGCCAACCATGAAGGCAAAGACCGTGGCCAATGGCGCGATGGCAATCACGAAGGTGGACCCGACAACGACCCGGCTGAAGATATCGCGGGCGAGGTTGTCACCCCCAAGAAGATAGTGGGGAATAGCCCCGTCCGTGCCTTCCGGCACGGGGATGCCGGGGCCCTTGTTCTTGAGCCCGGAGACCTGGCTCAGATAGTCATGTGTCGCGATCAGATCGAACAGGCCGACAAAGAGTGCGGTGAACACCCAGAACATGACGATCCCGAAGCCGATCATGCCAACCGTGCTGTCAAAGAGTTTGCCATAAAGGCCAAGCTTGCGTTTGTAGAGGATCGAGAGGCCGAAGGTGACCAGAAGCGCGACCCAGACGGGCAGGAACTGGCGTGACATTTCGCCAATGATGCCGCCGGTGCCATAGGGCGTGACGATTCCGCCGATCAGGTAGGCAAGTACCAGTACCAGAACGAAGAGGAAAAGATACTTGTTCACCGTTTCGACGGTGCCCAGAAGCCCTTCGCGCCCTTGCAAGGTACCATCCGCATTGGCCTGCAGCGTCATGGGCGCGGTGAAGAAGCCAAGCACGATCTGTGCAAAGATCCCGATAGCGAGGATCACAACGCCCAGCCCGAGTGCCGGGTTGAGGAATGCGCCGAGCGCGCCTGTCCATGTGAGAGGTTCCATGTCCATTTCCCCTTAAGAAATACGAATGCGTGGGTTGAGGAAGACGTAGCCGATATCGGAAATCAGCTGTGTGATCAGCACCACGAAGACAGAGACGACCGAGACGCCGAGCAGCAATTCGATGTCGTTATTGCCGGCGGCCTGCACCAGCACCCAACCGAAGCCTTTGTAGTTGAAGAGCGTTTCGACGATCACGACCCCATTCAACAGCCACGGGAATTGCAGCATGATCACCGTAAAGGGGGCGATCAGGGCGTTCCGCAAGGCGTGTTTCAGCACGATCTTGGGGAAGCTGACACCCTTGAGCCGGGCCGTGCGGATGTATTGTGCTGTCATGACCTCGGTCATGCTGGCCCGCGTCATACGGGCGATGTAGCCCATCCCGTAGAGTGCGATGGTGATTACCGGCAGGAAGAAGTTTTCGAAGGTCGCGTCGTCCATGGCCGCGGTCGCCGTACCCTTGAACCATTGCATGCCGAAGGTTGCGGTGGCGAAGACGGAGATAAAGACAACACCAGAGACGTATTCGGGCGTCGCGGTAGAGACGATGGACACTGTGGAGAGGGTGCGGTCTGTCCGCGATCCTTCGCGCATGCCAGCAAGCACACCAATAATCAATGCGCCGGGCACCATGACCATCATCACCCAGAACATCAGTTTTCCGGTCAGGCCCAGCCGGGTGGCGACAATGCTGCCCACCTCATCCTTGAACACCGTGGAAAAGCCCCAGTCACCTTGCAGGATACCGCAGAAAGTCGATACCTCGTCCAATGGTTGGCCCGGCTCCTGACAGCGCGCGCGCGTTTCCCCATCGGAGCCTTCGATGACGTAGCCGGGTAGCACGCCGAGCCATTGGCCGTATTTGACGGGCAGGGGTTGGGAATAGCCGCGGTTTTCCAGCCAGCTGACAACCGCGTCGTCTGTCATCCGGGCATTGCCCTGGGTCTTGGCCAGTTTTTCGAGATTTGGCCCCAGATTGGTCAGCCAAAAGACGATAAACGTCAGACATAAAGCCGTGAGGAGCATCACCCCAAGGCGGCGTAAAATAAACAGTCCCATAAAGGCCCCTGTTGGTCAGCAGCGTCAGGTCATTGCCCGACTTCTTGTTTTGGGCGGCCCCGGTTCACCGGTGATCCACCTGTCGTGAAAAGGGCCGCCCCATCGCTGGGGCGGCCCGAAGGATTTAGGCGGCAAATGCCATCTTGTAGACCTGCGGCAGATACGCGATGTGCATATCCCAGCCCACGATGCCCGGCTTGGCGTGCCGGTAGAGCGAGCGCCAGTACGGCTGGATCGTCACGCCTTCGTCACGCATGATCGCCTGCAGCTTGGCCATCACTTCGCGCCGTGCATCGGCATCAGCGATGGAGTTGGCTTCGGCCAGCAGTGCGTCGAATTCGGCATTGGCAAAGCCGCTTTCGTTCCAGGCTTCGCCGGACCGGTAGGCCAGTGCGAGGATCTGGGTGCCAAGTGGCCGGTGGTTCCAGTTGGTCGAGCTGAACGGGTATTTTGTCCAGTCGTTCCAGAAAGTGGAGCCAGGGATGATTGTCCGCTTGACGTTGAAACCGGCGTCGCGCAGCTGGGCTGCCACCGCATCGGTGGTGTTCTTGCGCCAGTCATCGTCGATCGAGATGATTTCCATCTCGAAATCGGCCATGCCTGCCTCGGTCAGCAGTGCAAGCGCACCTTCGGGATCGTATGGCATCCCTTCGATGTCAGCATATTCGGGGTGCATTGGCCCGACATGGAAGTTTTTGGCGGTCTGGCCGCGATTGGCGTAGCCGAGTTCGAGGCAAACCTCGTTATTGACGGCCATGGCGATCGCCTGCCGCACCCGCACGTCAGCATAGGGCTGTTTGCCGTCGACCTCGGCCAGTTGGTTGGGCCGGATGGCGATGGTGGCACCTGATGCAACCTCGGACCGTTCCCAGCCGATGCTTTCCATGATGTCAACGAAGTCGCCAACTGTTTCATAGAGCATGTCAACCTCGTCAGCCGAGGCGGCTGCGACCCAAGCCGATGGGTCCGTGCCGTAGTCGATGAATTCGACCCGGTCGAGGAAGGCGCCTTTGCCAGCCTCGTAACCCCACCATTCAAAGCCTTCGTTGCGGACCAGCACGCCTTTGACCCCGACCTCGAGGCTTTCGGGTAGGTATGGCCCGGTGCCCACAGGATTGCCCGTCATATTTTCAGGATCGAAATCAGCCGGTGTGATGGCGGCGGGGTAGTCTGCCATGCCTGCGATCAGCGAGATGTCGGAGGCGGGCAGGTTCAGTTTGACGGTGCTGGCGTCGACTACTTCGATGCCGCCTTCGACGGCCTGACCGGTGGTTTCGTCGATCAGCGTGGCGAAACGCCCGGCCATGGAGTTGCCTTCGACGTTCTTGTCGCACCAACCGGCGATGTTGCGCGCCACGTCTTCGGCGGTGAAGTCATCGCCGTTGTTCCACTTGACGCCCTGGCGGACGTTGAGCGTGTATTCGGTGGCGTCTTCGTTGACTTCCCAGCTTTCCAGCAGCATCGGCGCGAACGACCCGTCATTGTTGTATTCGACGAGGTATTCCAGCCAGCCGTTGGAGTAATAGGCGATCTGGGTCCAGTCATAGGTGCGCGGGTCCTTGAGCGCGCGGACTTCCATCTGCATGCGCAGCGTGCCGCCTTGCTGGGCGTGGCCATCTGCCTTGGCTGGTGCGGTCAGACCCAAAAGGCCATAGGCTGCCGTTGCCGTCAGGCCGAGGCTGGTTGCCCGCGTCAGGAATTCCCGGCGGCTGAGTTTGCCCGCCTTTTCCTCTGCGGCGTACATTAGCGCGGCTGGATGAATTTTCGTGGATTGCGTCATTCTGTTCTCCCTGTGACACATCTTTGTTTTGAGGATGGAGAATAGATCGCCTTGGCTGCGTTTACGCTTCATCCCGTCCCGCGCTATCACCGCATAAGTTGGGGGGGCAGGTCAACCGACGCTTTTGTCAAACATATGTCATTTACGACAGGTCACCCATCAAAAAACGACATGTTGGCCCTGTGAAAATCAAAGCGCTTTGGCGCTGCAATGCAGCGTCAGCTGCGGTTGGAGCCGCCTCTGCTGCGCCGGAATTCGGAGGGTGTCAGGCCTGACTTGCACTGGAAACTGCGTGTGAAATAGGCCGGTGACTGGAACCCAAGCGCCTTGGCCACATCCTGAATGGGTGTTGCCGTATCCCGCAACAGGGTGCAGGCCTCAAAATGGATCCGGTCGTTGAGAAGGTCCAGCGCTGATCGGTCGCAGGTCTGCTTGCAGCAGCGGGTCAGATGGGTCGGGGTGACGCCGAGTGCCGCCGCGTAGTCGGTCACGCTGCGGTCGGAGTGAAAATCGCGGGCTATCATTTGCGTATAGCGCGCGACCAGTTTGGCTGCCGCCGTATCACGCCGTTTGTCGATGGTCTGTGGGTCGCGGGCCTGCAGCTGTCGTTCGACAAAGATGCTGAGCAATCCAAGATGACAATGGGCCGCCCGGCTGTCGCCTGTCGGTTTCAATTCGCGTTCGATGGCTTCGATCAGATTGCTCAGGTCCTTTTGCGGCACCGCGTCCAGCAATCGCAGATGGAACGGCGTATCGGGCCAGTCGCCGGTATTGGGCAAGGACAGGGTTTGTCCAAAAACGGTTGGCCCGACCTCGATCCCGTACATGGTGTGTGGCGGAATGAAGATCAGGTTGTTGGGCCCATAACCGTTGGTCAGACCCGCAACAATGATCCGCCCCTGTCCCTTGGTGATATGGATCAGACGCGGCGTGTCGTGGCTGCGCATCGCCTCGGTCCGCCAGCGCAGGGCCGGGCCGCCATAGGTCAAGGGCGTCAGCGCAAGCGCCGACGGCTGGATTTCCGTCATCATGGTCATCAACTTTGCCTCAATGTTGATTTTTGACAAGTCTTGGCAGAAAGCCTTGTCAGATCAATCCATTGGTTGATCGGCGAATCGCAGTGTTGCGGAAATGTCAGGCTGGCTGGGGTCGATATGTGCCCACGCTTTGTGCAGGGACCGGAACCATGTGCGTTGTCGTTTCGCATATTGTCGCGAGGCGATGATAGCAGCCTCGCGGGCGTCCTGAAGGCTGATTTCGCCCTTTAGATGAGCGATCAGTTCCGGCGCCCCGATGGCCTTGGCCGACTGGTGGCTGGGGTCCCAGCGGGGCAGCATGCCGCGGGCCTCGTCCAGGGCGCCGTGTTGCAGCATCAGATCGAAGCGTTTTTCGATCCGTGCAGTGAGCCAGTCTTTGGGTGCGTCCAACGTGATGGCGGTGGTTTGGTCCAGCGGCAGCAGCGGTGGGGGTGTCGTATCCTGCCAGGCGGCAAGGCTGCGCCCGGTGTTCTGCAGCACTTCCCATGCCCGTTGCACCCGCATCCGGTTTTGCGTGTCGATCCGCGCCTTTGTTTCGGCATCCAGATCGGTCAGTAAGGCGGGCAGGGGTAGGGCGTTCGCCTGTTGGCGCAAGGTAGCCGGGGTGGCCGGGATATCGACCAGCCCGTTGGTGAGCGCGTTGAAATTCAGGCCGGTGCCGCCGACGATGATCGGGCGTTTGCGCCCTTGCAGGAAGGGTGCCACATCCCGCAGCCAGTGACCCACCGAATAGTCGGCATCGAAGGGCACATGCCCGTAAAGCGCGTGTTCGGCCAGTGCAAGATCGGCATCGTCCGGTCGCGCAGTCAGGATGCGCCAGCCATCGAAGACTTGCAGCGCGTCGGCGTTTACGATCACGCCGCCTTGTTCCTGAGCGATCCGCAGGGCCAGCGCGGACTTGCCGGACGCTGTTGGTCCGGCAATCAGCACCGGCATGTCTGGGTAAATCGTGATCATCGCGCTATTACTGCCGAACCTGTCGAATATGGGCAAGCGGCCATTGAACACCGCCCGCTTTTCCGACATTTTGCGCGCTAACATTCTGCGCTTCAGGGGGACGCCATGACCGACACCGCAATTCAGCCCGCGCCGGCGGCTGAGACCACGTATAAACGCGTGATGCTCAAGATTTCGGGCGAGGCGCTGATGGGCGACACGTCCTTTGGGTTGCATCCGCCCACGGTGCAGCGCGTCGCCCGCGAGGTGAAATCGGTTCATGATCTGGGGGTCGAGATCTGCATGGTGATCGGCGGGGGCAATATTTTCCGGGGCTTGCAAGGCTCTGCCCAGGGGATGGAGCGGACGACGGCCGATTACATGGGGATGCTGGCGACGGTGATGAACGCCCTTGCGATGCAGTCCGCGCTGGAGGAATTGGGTATTCATACTCGGGTGATTTCGGCGATTACCATGAACGAAGTGGCCGAGCCCTATATTCGACGCCGCGCGGTGCGCCATTTGGAAAAGAAACGTGTTTGTATCTTTGCAGCCGGGACTGGCAATCCGTATTTTACGACCGATACCGCCGCAACGCTGCGTGCAAATGAAATGGCCTGCGAGGCGATTTTCAAGGGCACCAAGGTGGACGGTGTCTATGACAAAGACCCGGCCAAACACGATGATGCGGTCCGCTATGAGAGCGTCAGCTATGACGAGGTGTTGCAGAAACATCTGGGTGTGATGGATGCGAGCGCGATTGCACTGGCCCGCGACAACGCGCTGCCGATCATTGTCTTTTCACTGGATGAACCCGGCGGGTTCCGTGGCATTCTGGCGGGCGAGGGGACTTATACGATTGTGAAGGACTGATTTGGGCCATGACTGCTTTTGATCCCGATGTCTTTGACACTTTGTGCCGTGTTCTGGCGGATGAATTTGGTGCCGATCCCAAACAGTTGACGCCGGATCTGGAATTGATTGCCTTGGAATTGGATCAAGAGGAGTATCATCGTCTTTACGAGCGCATGGCGGAAGAAACGGGCGTTCACTTGCACAAGATCGTCAACTCGATGCCTATCTATTCGATGGATGAAGGTGAGTGGACAATGAGAAGCCTTCAGAATTTGGCGGCGTTCAGTGATGATGCAGCGAAATACCTAGATCGTTGTGACGTGCGATCAGAAAAAGAAACCTTACGCAGCATTGCGCAGTCTTTTGCTGAGGGGCGGTATGTGTCGTCCGGTCAGTTCTTCGATCCATTCTTTCCGCCGCGCAGCAAGACCTATGTCATTGGGTGGTCGATTGGCATCGTTCTTGCATTAGTAATCATTGGCCCCACGATCTGGGCGCTTTGGCCTTGTAATCCGTTCCGCTGGGCCTGTCACGGAGGGCCGATGGGGCGATACCTTTTTGTAGTACCGTATACGGGTGGGCTTGCTGCGTTTCTTCTGGCTTCTGCATATGTGCCGGGTCTGCTGGCATTACGTTCAAAGCGCTTGCGTCGTGATCGGCGGGCGTCAAGATAAACCTGATCGAAAAATGCCGAAACGGTACGCATATCCCGACCTATACAAGTGTGGGCTATTCCCGTAATACGATGAAAAGCCGGGTAAACGCCCGTAGTGGAAGAGCAGAAGATGTCTGACGATTTTGAACTTGATACCGATGATCTGGCCCGCCGGATGGATGGGGCCATTGCCAATCTGCGCATTGAACTGGCGTCACTGCGCACGGGCCGCGCGTCCGGGTCCATGCTGGAGCCTGTGATGGTCGATGCCTACGGGTCGATGACACCGATCAACCAGGTGGGCACGGTCAATGTGCCGGAGCCGCGTATGGTCACCATCAATGTGTGGGACAAGGGTTTGGTCGGCAAGGTGGAAAAAGCCATTCGTGAGAGTGGGTTGGGTATCAATCCTCAACTAAACGGTACGATCATCATGCTGCCGATCCCTGAGTTGAACGAGGAACGCCGCCGCGAGCTGACCAAGGTCGCAGGCCACTATGCCGAGAGCGCGCGCGTGTCCATTCGCAACCTGCGCCGCGACGGGATGGATCAGATCAAGAAAGCCAAGTCCGACGGTATGTCGGAAGACGATCAGAAGTTCTGGGAGAGCACTGTGCAGGAGATCACAGACGCCCACATCAAGATCGTTGATGAAACGCTTGAAACGAAACAAGCGGAAATCATGCAGGTTTAAAACTCTGCACCTGACGCGCAGAAAGGCGGCCGGAATGCCCAAGGATATCGACCCCAAGACCAATCCGCATCACGTGGCGATTATCATGGATGGCAATGGCCGATGGGCCCAGCAACGGGGCCGCCCGCGCCTGTTTGGCCATCATGCCGGTGCCCGCCGCGTCCGCGAAATTGTGGCCGCCTGTCCGGGGCTGGGTGTCAAATATCTGACGATCTTTGCCTTTTCGACGGAAAACTGGAAGCGGACCCAGACCGAAGTGGCCGGTCTGATGAGCCTGTTTCGCACCTATCTGGAACGTGAGGCGAAGGCCTTGTTAGAGAAAGGTGTTCGCGTCCGCTTTATCGGGGACCGTATTCGCCTGGATGACAAGCTCGTTTCTTTGATGGATGATCTGGAGCTGCTGACGGCTGACAATGATACGGTGCATCTGACTGTCGCTCTGAATTATGGTGGCCGCGATGAGGTGACCCGTGCGGCCAAGCGGCTGGCCTATGAAATTGAGCAGGGTCGTCTGACCCATGATGAGGTCGATGCCGAGACCCTATCGAAATTCCTGGATACCCATGTACTGCCCGATCCTGATCTGGTGATCCGCACCAGCGGCGAAGCGCGGATTTCGAACTTCTTGCTGTGGCAGTCGGCCTATTCGGAGTATGAATTTGTCGATACCCTGTGGCCAGATTTCACCAAGGCCGAGTTTGCCCGTGTCCTGGCGAGTTTTGGTCACCGTGACCGCAGGTTCGGGGCAGTTCCGGCCTGACAATGGAAACACCCCCGCAAAACCCGACAAAGTGGGATGATCTGACCGTTCGTATTGCATCAAGTGCGGCGATGACGGTGATTGGTGCGGCGGGTGTGATCCTGGGTGGTGTCTGGTTTCAGATGCTGGTTGTCTTTGTCTCAGCCGTTACGGTCTGGGAAATCTGGATGATGATCCGCCCGGCAGAGCCTACCAAGGGCATGCTGATGGCCGCCCTTGTGGCGTCGATCATGTCAGGTCAGTTGGCCAATGATACCGGCTGGACGCTGCTGTTGTTTCTTGTGGTGCCGATCATCGGTGTGACCCAGTTGCGGACGGAACAAAAGACGTTCTTTATCTTTGCCCTGGGGATCCAGATTGCCGGGTGGGGTCTGGTCCATTTTCGGATGGATTTCGGGTTTATCTGGCTGTTGTGGCTGATGTCGGTAGTGATTATCACGGATATCTTTGGCTATTTTGCAGGCAAGTCGATTGGCGGTCCGAAATTCTGGCCCAAGGTCAGCCCCAAGAAAACATGGAGCGGGACTGTTGCCGGTTGGATCGGGGCCGGGATTGTCGGGTTCATCTTTACCCTTTTTACCAATGCCGGTCTTGTCATTGTGCTGATTTCCATGGTGCTGAGCTTTGCCGGGCAGATGGGTGACATCGCCGAAAGCGCGCTGAAGCGTCGGATGGGTGTTAAGGATAGCTCCACCCTGATCCCGGGCCATGGTGGCCTGTTTGACCGATTTGATGCCTTGCTGGGTGCGGCGCTGTTCATGCTGCTGGTGGCTGTTGTCTTTAACGTACCGGGAGTGGCCTTTTGAGGCGGATCACGCTGTTTGGGGCAACAGGATCGGTCGGCCAGAGCGCGATTGATCTGATCGCGCGTGATGCTGATGGTTATGATGTCGTCGCGCTCACCGGGGGGCGCAACGTCACGCAGTTGGCGGCTGATGCGCGCCGGTTGGGTGCTGATCTGGCGGTGACCTGCTATCCAGAATGTTACAATGAATTGAAGGATTTGCTGGCCGGAACGGATGTTGAGGTGGCGGCAGGACCGGACGCCATTGCGGCCGCGGCGGCCCGGCCGATGGACTGGGCGCTGTCGGCGATTGTCGGCTCTGCCGGGCTGGTGCCCGGTCTGGTCGCGCTGGAACATGGCACCAAGCTGGCGCTGGCCAACAAGGAATCGCTGGTGACAGCTGGGCCGCTGTTGCTGGGCACCGCCAAGGCGCATGGGGCTACCGTTCTGCCAGTGGATAGCGAGCATTCGGCCGTGTTTCAGGCGTTGGTGGGCGAGGATATGGCCGCCGTGGAGCGTGTTGTTATCACCGCCAGTGGCGGGGCGTTTCGGGATTGGCCGGTGGAAAAGCTGGCGACGGCGACATTGGCCGAAGCATCCAGCCATCCCAATTGGGATATGGGCCAGCGGATCACCATCGACAGCGCGTCGATGTTCAACAAGGCGATGGAACTGATTGAAACCAAAGAGTTTTTCGCCGTCACGCCAGAGATGATCGAGGTGCTGGTGCATCGCGAGAGCCTGATCCATGCCATGGTGGGCTTTCGTGACGGCGCGCTGATGGCGCATGTGGGGCCGCCCGATATGCGCCACGCCATTGGCTATGCGCTGCATTGGCCGGACCGCAAGCATCTGCCGGTGGAGCGGCTGGATCTTGCAAAGATCGGGTCGCTGACATTCGAGGCGCCGGACGATGCCCGTTATCCGGCCTTGGCGCTGGCCAAGCGGGTTATGCAGGAGGGCGGTCTGTCGGGTGCCGTGTTTAATGCCGCAAAGGAACGTGCGTTGGACGGGTTCATTGCGGGTGACATTGGGTTTCTGGATATGGCAAGGGTTGTTGAGACGACGCTCGACAAAATGTCATCATCTGACGGGCTGCAAAATGCCGAAATCACGTTAGATAATGTGCTAGAAACAGATCGGCTGGCCCGCATACGTGCGGCCGAAGCCATCAGCCATATGGGATAAAACGTGGAATTGATGCAAATCGTGCCGATGTTCGGCAATCTGGCCTTTACGATTGTGGCGTTCATCGTCGCCCTGTCGGTGATCGTGGCCATCCATGAATATGGCCACTACATTGTTGGGCGCTGGTGCGGCATCCATGCGGATGTGTTTTCGCTGGGGTTTGGCCCCGTCATCTATAGCCGGGTGGATAAGCGCGGCACGAAATGGCAGATCGCCGCCTTGCCGATTGGCGGCTACGTGAAGTTCATGGGCGATGCAAATGCTGCGAGCGTGGGGTCGGACGGTTCAGTGGACCCTGCTGATGCCCGCAGGACGATGTTGGGCGCCCCGCTATGGGCGCGCACGGCCACTGTTGCTGCTGGCCCGATTTTCAACTTCATCCTCGCCATTGCGATCTTTGGCGGTACGATCATGTATCAGGGCCGGGTGGCTGAACCGTTGGCGATTGGCGAGTTGCGCCCACTGCCTGCGGCTGAGGCATCCGCGCTACAGGTCGGTGATGTGCTGTTGGCAATTGAGGGTGTGCCGGTCACCGAGGAAGGTCGCGAAGACAGCGTAATTGATCTGGTTCCAGTGAAGGAGCAGTTGGATTACACCATTTTGCGCGATGGCAGTGAGATGGTTGTGCAGGGCCCCTATATCATGCCGCCGATTGTGGCCGGAGTGACCCCGCGGTCGGCCGCCGATGATGCAGGCATCAAGGTTGGCGATGTCATGACGACCATCGATGGCGTGCCGGTTTTTGCCTTTTCGCAAGTGCAGGAGATTGTCAGAGCTGCTGAGGGCGGCGATCTTGCGCTGCAACTGTGGCGCGACGGCGAAACGGTCGACGTGACGCTTGCCCCGCGCCGGGTTGATGTGCCAATGGATGGAGGGTTTGAGACCCGCTGGCTGATGGGCATCAGCGGAGAGACGTTCTTTCACGAACAGACTGAGTTTGTTGGTCCATGGGACGCGGTCAAGATCGGGGCAGAGCGGTTCTGGTTCCTGACGACCACATCGCTGTCGGCCCTGAAACATATCATTGTGGGCGAGATTTCGACCTGTAATCTGGGTGGCCCGGTGGCCATCGCCGAGACCAGCGGGTCAATGGCATCGCAGGGCGCGCAAAGCTTTATCTGGTTTATCGGGGCGTTATCCGCTGCGGTCGGTTTGATTAACCTGTTCCCGATCCCGGTGCTGGATGGCGGCCATCTTGTGTTTTATGCTTATGAGGCAGTGACCCGTCGGAAACCGAATGATCGTGTGGTGCAGGTTTTCATGTTTGTCGGCCTTGCGCTGATCCTGTCGCTGATGTCCTTCACGATCCTGAATGATACATTGCTTTGTCCGTAAACTCCGCAATTGGCGCCACGGTTTTGCCGCATTTTGCCCTTACGTTAATCTTGAGTTTATCTAAGACGGAGTGGTGCAATGGAGACGTTGACAGCGGGATATCGCGGCTTGCGGATATTGATCCGGCTGAATATTGACTGGTTGCGTTTTGCCCTTATTCTGACGATTGCACTTTATAGTGCGTCATACGTGATGTTGAGCTAGTCCCAGCTTACATCACCAAATACAGTAGGAAACGCGCCTTCGGGCGCGTTTCTTGTTTTTGACAATGTGTCGCAGACGGGCTACTCCGGTAGAAAATGGGTTGGTAGCACAGGCGATAATAATGAAAAAAATTTGGGGGCGCGCATTGGCGCAGGGCGTAACACTGGTGCGGCGCGCCAGTTTTGTGTTGATTTTGGCGGGGATGGGCGGTGCCGCGCTGGCGCAAAGCTTTGCCTTCAATGCGGTTAATATCGAAGGCAACCTGCGTGTTGCTGACGGCACGATTCTGACATTTGCGGGTATCGAACGCGGCGAAACCCTGTCGGCGGGTGAATTGAACGATGCCGCCCAGCGTATCCGCGACTCAGGTTTGTTCGAAAGCGTCGAGGTCACACCGGTTGGGCGCACGCTGCTGATCAATGTGGTCGAGTTTCCGACCATCAACCGCATCAATATTGAAGGCAACGCCCGCATTCGCGATGAGCAGTTGCTGACCCTGGTTCAGTCGCAGCCGCGCCGCGTCTACAACCCATCACAGGCTGAACAGGACACGGCGGCCATTACGCAGGCCTATGCCCAGCAGGGCCGCATCAATGCTGTGGTGACCCCGCGCATCATTCGTCTGCCGGAAAACCGCGTTGATCTGGTGTTCGAGGTGGTCGAGGCGGGCGTGACCGAGATTGAGCGGATCAGCTTTATCGGTAACCGCACCTATTCGGAACGCCGTCTGCGTCTGGTTCTGGACACCAAGCAGGCAGGCCTGTTGCGCAGCGTGATTGCCCGCGACACCTATTCGCCGGAGCGCATTGCACGGGATCGCCAATTGCTGACCGATTTTTACCGGTCGCGCGGCTATCCTGATTTTGTCGTTCAGAACGTTGATGTGGCCCTGACCCGCGAACGCGACGCCTATCTGGTGACGTTCAACCTGCGCGAAGGTCAGCAATTCACCTTTGGGAATGTGTCCATCCGCAGCGAAATCCCTGGGGTCATTGGCGCTGATTACGAACAGGCGCTGCGGATTCGACGAGGTGCGACCTATTCGCCAGAACCGATTGAGACCGACATTTCCCGTATCGAGATACTGGCGCAGCGGCGCGGGGTCCGGTTTTTGCAAGTCGAACCACGCATCACACGCAATGACCGTGCGTTGGAATTGAACGTTGAATATGTGCTGGTGCCGGGCCGTCGTGTGTTTGTCGAGCGGATTGATATCGAAGGCAATGGTACGACGCTGGACCGTGTGATCCGCAACCAGTTCCGGGTAGTTGAGGGGGATCCGTTTAACCCACGCGAGATCCGTGAAAGCGCCCGCCGCATCCGTGCGCTGGGTTTTTTCCAGAATGCCTCTGTCGATGCGCGTGAAGGATCATCGCCTGAACAGGTGGTCATTGATGTCGATGTGGAGGAGGGACCCACGGGCACCCTGTCATTCGGCGCCAATTACAACAGTGATACGGGCGCCGGTCTGGTTGCATCCTACCGTCAAAGCAACTTTCAGGGGCGTGGACAGCGTTTGAGCTTTGAAGTGTCGACGGCTCGAAGCAACCGCCGTTTTGCATTCGGCTTCTCTGAGCCACAGTTTCTGGGCCGCGATCTGCGCTTCGGCATTGATCTGTCGTATCGCACCACGGACAACGAAAACGCCCTATATGACACCGAAGCATTGCGTTTCAGCCCGTCGCTAAGCTTTCCGGTCAGCGAAAACGGGCGGTTGTCGGTGTTTACCGCTTATGAGTTTACTGATCTGACCGATGTGTCGACCACAGCCAGCCAGATTATTCAGGATGAGGCGAACCGGGGTAAAGTTGCCAATACCTCGGTCGGATATCGCTATAGCTTTGATACACGGCGCACCGGGTTGAACCCCAATGCCGGTATCATCTTGCGGTTTGGCCAAGAATTTGGATTTGGCGACACGCAGTATATCAAGACAACCGCCCTAGCCGGCGCCGAAACCAAGGTGTTAAACGAAGAATTGACACTGCGCGCCACTGTCGAAGGCGGGTATCTGGAGTATCAGGAGGGGAGCAGCCGGGTCACGGATCGCTTTTTCCTGGGCGGTCGTGTGATGCGTGGTTTTGAGCCGGGCGGCATTGGTCCACGCGATGATGTGACCGACGACGCGCTCGGCGGTAACGCATTTGCGGTTGCCCGTCTGGAGGCCGAGTTCCCGCTGGGTCTGCCCAGTGAGTACGGTATCACCGGTGGCGCGTTCATTGATTATGGATCGGTCTGGAGCGTTGGCGAAACAGGAACATCGACCGTTCTTTATGATGATTTCACGCCACGAACTGTGGCCGGGTTGTCGATTTTCTGGACCACCCCTGTGGGTCCGCTGCGCTTTAACTTTACAGAGGCGCTGGATTCGCAGGATCGTGATGAGCCGAAGAATTTTGACGTGACCATCTCGACCAGTTTCTGATGCGTTTTCTAGGGGCGATCGCTGTCTGGTTTGTGCTGGCCTTGTCGGGTGCAGCTCAGGCACAGGGCGCGTCCCCACAGGTGCTGATCATCGACAGTGAAAGGCTGTATGAGGATACGCTTTATGGTCGTCGTCTGGACGCCGAACTCGCATCATTGATGATGGAGTTTCAGGCCGAAAACGATCGTATCGCCGCCACATTGCGTGAAGAGGAATTGAGCCTGACCGAGCGTCGCCCGGGCATGACCCGTGAGGCATTTCAGGCCGAGGCCGCTGCGTTTGACGCCAAGGTTCAAGAGGTGCGCCGTGCCCGGGACGCCAAGAATCTGGAATTGCAGGCCGTGAACCGGTCGGCCCGCACCACATTCGAAAGCCGGGTTCAGAACATCGTTGCCGATGTCATGATCGAGCGTGGCGCCGCCCTGGTGATGGAGCAGGACAATGTCGTGATGTCGATCCGCGCCGTCAATATCACTGATGATGTGATTGTCCGGATTGATGCCCAGTTGGGCGACGGGACGCGGTAGCCTTCTGCTTGCCCGCTGCCGGTGGGCTTGCTAGTCAGATATCAAGCGGGCCTGAGAACCGCGGGAATAACAAGGAGCTGCCCTTCATGTCCGAGCCGGTGACCGAAGCTGATATCCAGCTGATCCAGAAGATTTTGCCGCATCGCTATCCGTTTCTGCTGGTCGACAAGGTGCATAGTATTAATGGCACCACATCCGCTGTGGGCATCAAAAACGTGACAATGAACGAGCCGCATTTTCAGGGCCATTTCCCGGGCAACCCGATCATGCCCGGCGTCACGATTGTCGAGGCGATGGCCCAGACCACGGCGGTCATGGTGGGGGCTTCGCTTGGCCTGACGGACGGCAATCTGCTGGTTTATTTCATGGCAATCGATGGCTGCAAATTCCGCCGCAAGGTGGTGCCCGGTGACGTGCTGGAAATGCATGTCGAGACGACCCGGGGCAAGCCCGGCGGCAAGGTCTGGCGCTTCAAGGGGGTCGCGTCGGTTGGTGGTGAAATGGCTGCGGAGGCGGAATTTACCGCGATGATGGATTTGCAGAGCTGATGGCTGACGTCCACCCATCTGCCGTCATAGCGGATGGTGCCGTGATTGGTGCCGGATGTCGTATTGGTCCTTTTTGCGTGATTGGTCCCGAGGTTGTTTTGGGGGAACGCGTCACGCTCAAAAGCCATGTGGTGATCGATGGCGACACCCATATCGGGGATGAGACAGTGGTGTTCTCATTTGCCGTGATCGGTGAGATTCCCCAGGATTTGAAGTTTGGTGGCGAAAAGAGCCGCTTGCGCATTGGCGCCCGGAACCGGATCCGTGAACATGTGACGATGAACACGGGCACTGCCAATGGCGGGCGTGAGACGCGGATTGGTGATGATGGGTTGTTCATGGCGGGCTGCCACATCGCCCACGACGCCCAGATTGGTGATCGGGTGATTATCGTAAATTCATCGGCTATCGCAGGCCATTGCATTATCGAGGATGATGTTATCGTTGGCGGGTTGTGCGGCGTGCATCAGTTTGTCCGCATCGGGCGTGGGGCAATCATTGGCGCTGTCACCATGGTGACCAAGGATGTGGTTCCGCATGGTTTGGTGCAGGGGCCGCGCGGCGTGTTGGATGGGCTGAACCTGGTTGGCTTGAAGCGCAAGGGCGTGGCCCGTGCTGATATCACCGCACTGCGTGCAGCGTTACAGATGCTCAAGGATGGTGAAGGTACGTTTCAGGATCGCGCGCATCGGTTGGCGGACGAAAGCGACAGCGCCTATGTACAGCAGATGGTGGCCTTTATCCTTGGCGATACGGACCGCAATTTCCTGACCCCCGGTTGATGCTGGCGCTGATCGCAGGGATGGGGGATTTGCCGCCCGCGCTGGTGTCACGCCTGCCGGAACGTCCGCTGATCTGCGCGCTGGATGGGTTTGAGCCTGCTCTGGACGTCGATATCCGGTTTCGGCTGGAGCGGTTGGGCAGTTTCCTTGGCGAGCTGAACGCGCGTGAGGTGACGCGGATTTGCATGGCTGGCGCTGTCCGCCGTCCGCAGATTGATGCCGCGCAGATTGATGCCGCCACGCTGCCACTGATCCCCAAGGTGCAGGTGGCCATGGCCCAAGGCGATGATGGCGCGTTGCGGGCGATCATAGCGGTGTTGGAAGAGGCGGGATTCGCTGTGGTTGCGGCCCATGAGATTGCGCCTGATCTGCTGCCGCCCATCGGGGTTTTGACCCGTGCCAAGCCCGAGGATTGGCACAAGGCGGATGCGGCAGAGGGTGAGGCTTGCGTCGTAGCCATGGGGCAGGCTGACAGCGGTCAGGCCTGCATTGTCAGGGTGGGCCGCGTTCTGGCTAAAGAGGATGCGGAAGGCACGGATGCCATGCTGGCGAAGTTTTTTGAGGCATATGATGCGCCAATGGCAGGCGATCCCTTGGATTATATCATGGATTTGGGTGTCAGCGCCGTGGAAACGGTCAAGGATTGGCTGTCCGGTCTGGAGGACACCCCGGCAACAGCTGATGACGGTATTCTTTTCAAGGCCCCGAAGCCGCAACAGGACCGCCGTGCTGATCTCCCATTGATTGGTCCGGCGACCGCGATGAAGGCCGCAGAGGCCGGGCTGTCCGGGATCGTGATTGAGGCCGGGGGCGTTATGGTTCTGGATATGGAAGCCGTTTGCCAGATCCTTGATGCACAGGGCATGTTTCTGTGGGTCCGCCCCAGAGGTAACGCATGAGAGTATTTGTGATTGCGGGCGAGGCGTCGGGCGACAAGCTGGGTTCCGCCTTGATGGCGGGGCTGAGGCAGTTATGCCCGGAGGTGGCATTTGATGGGGTCGGCGGCCCGTTGATGCAGGCCGAGGGGCTGGTCAGCCGCTTTCCCATGGACGAGTTGAGCGTGATGGGTTTGGCAGAGATCCTGCCGAAGTACAGGGCGCTCAAAGCCCGTATCCGGCAGACGGCTGAGGCGATTATTGAAACCCGACCTGATATTCTGATCACCATCGACAGTCCGGATTTTTGTCTACGGGTCGCCCGCTTGGTCAAGGCGGCCAGCGATATTCGCACGGTGCATTACGTGGCCCCGACGGTCTGGGCCTGGCGCCCGGGGCGGGCGGCGAAGATGGCGCAGCATATTGATCACGTGCTGGCGCTGTTTCCGTTTGAGCCGCCCTATATGCAGGCCGCTGGGATGGATTGCGACTTTGTCGGTCATCCCGTGGTGGCGGAACCTGTGGCATCAGACGACGATGCCGCCGCTTTGGGAGTGGATGGCACCGTGGTCATGGTGCTGCCCGGCAGCCGCAAGGGCGAGGTATCGCGCCTTGCCGACCGGTTTGGTGAGGCCGTGGGGCGAATTGTGGCGGCTGTCCCGGATGCGACATTTGTCATTCCCACCACGCAGGGCGTTTTCGATCTGGTCTGCGACAAGGTAAAAGACTGGCCGGTTCCGGTGACGGTTTTGGAGCCGGGTGTTCCCAGCCGTCCGGCGTGGTTCAAGCGGGCGGAGGTGGCGCTGGCCGCCTCTGGCACGGTGTCGCTGGAACTGGCGGCCAATGGCACGCCGATGGTGATTGCCTATGATATGGCCTGGTTGAGCCGGATTATTATTCGTCGGATGTTGCTGGTTGACACCGTGACGCTGGTCAATCTGGTCAGCGAGACGCGGGTTGTGCCGGAGTTCATTGGCAAGAATTGTGAATCCGGCCCGATTGCCGAGGCGGTTCTGCAGGTGTTGAAAGATCCCGGCGCGCAGCGCGATGCAATGGCGCTGACAATGGAGCGGTTGGGGCAGGGCGGAGAGCCACCCGGATTACGGGCGGCCCGTGCGGTTCTGGATCGCCTTGAGCACGCGACCGTCAAGAATGATCAGGCCGAGGGCGAGTAACCCGAAGCCCGCATAGGCCCGCAGGGGCAATGCCTCTTCCAGCACGATGGCGCCGAGGACGATGGCGACCGGTGCGACCAGCAAGGTGCACAGCATCAAGTTGCCGCTGCCCGCCATTGCCAGCACCCGATAATAGAGCAGGTAAGCGATGGCCGTGGCGATGATGGCATAATAGGCGATGGCGGCCCATGTCAGCGGCGCAAGCGTCAGGCTGATCGGTCCTTCGATCATCCAGGCGACAGGCAGAGTGATCAGGCTGGATCCGGTGAGCATGCCCGCGGCAGCGACCTGTGGTGGCAAACCGCCGAGGGTCTTGCGCGCCCCGACCCCGGCCAGCGCATAGCTGATCGTGCCGCCAATGACGGCCAGTTGTCCAAGCGATCGGATATCGAATTGGGTCAGCGCGGAGAGACCAATTGCTGTGGCCACCCCGAAAAATCCCAACGTGACGCCGATGGCTTTGCGCGGTGTAAGCCGTTCATCGGCGAAGAAGAGTGCTGCGGCAATTACCCCAAAGATGGCGGTGGCCGCGTTCAGGATGGAGGTGAGGCCGGTTTCGATATGCAACTGCCCCCATGCCATGAGGCTGAATGGGATGACGTTGTTCAGAAGGCCCATGATCAGAAATGCGCCCCAGATTTTTGGGCTTTGGGGGACGGGCAGGCGGCGCAGGGCGATATACGCCCAAAGGATCAGCATGGCCCAACCGGTACGATGGGCGACAGCCGTGAGCGGCCCTATTTCGTTCAACGCGATGCGGATCGACAGGAACGACGCCCCCCAGATCAGCCCGAGGAGAAGTAGTTCGGCCCAAGCACGGGGCGATATGGTCATTTGAACGGGTGTCATTTGCAGGACTTGATCGGGTTGGCGAGTGAGGCGCAACCCGGATCATGCTGTTGGAACGAAAAAGCCCCGCCGGATAGGCGGGGCTTTGGTCTTGTGATGTGGTTAACTTAGAAGTTGTAGGCAACGCGAAGGCCCGCAGCCCAGCCGCTGTTGTCTTCAAATTCACCGAACGTTGTGCCGTCAGGTGCCCCCAATGCGCCGGGTGCCTCTGTTTCAGCGTCTCCGATCCAAATGTATCTGACGCCACCAGTGATGCGGACAGCATCCTTCGTGTGCGTCAGGGCAACGCCCAATGACCGGTTGCCGTCTGTCGGACCCAAGTTACCTGAGAAACCACCGTTTTCGGCTTCGAAGCCTGCCGTGACTGCGCCTGACCAAGTTTCATTGAAACGACGACCGACACCAATGTTGTAAGTCACCGTGTCGTCTGAGTAGTCAACAAGTGACCCGCCGCCTCCTAACCCGAAGTTTGTTGGTGAAATGTCAAATTCAGTCCAGTCAACCCAGCGAATTGAGCCAAAAAGCAGCGTATCAGCGGCGATACCCGTCTGACCTTCCAGCGTAACTGACTGCGGAATTGTCGTTGAGAACTCAGTTGACGCACCGTTTTCATCGGCGTCGAAATCGTGAGTGACTTCACTGTGGTAGGTCAGTGATACCCGCGCTGCAATTTCCGGCCGTTCCCATCCGGCGCCGA
Source organism: Yoonia sp. SDW83-1 (assembly GCF_046762885.1). Lineage (NCBI taxonomy): Bacteria > Pseudomonadati > Pseudomonadota > Alphaproteobacteria > Rhodobacterales > Paracoccaceae > Yoonia > Yoonia sp. SDW83-1. Next base: position 92,230 of record NZ_JBKQXO010000005.1, on the reverse strand, counting down.
CCAGATATCCGTAGTCTGTCTCTGTGGAGGTGGACATCTCATAGCCGTTGAACAGTACCACTTCGCCTGAAGTTTGGATAGCGCGCAAACCACCATAGACGTTGATGTTGTTCGGCAGTTTATAGTTAAGGATTGTAGTCAGTCCCAAACTATCAATTGTCGCGGTTGAGCCACTAGCCCCGTTTCCACCACCATACAGATATGTTGTGTCATCTGCATACTCAACGCCTGCGCCGATCGGTTCGTCAAGAATGACTGCCAGCGACAACCTGTCGGTCAAATCATTCTTGTATCCCAGGCCAAGCTGCCAGTATTCATCAGCGATATCACCGGAGTCAGAGCCTGCAGGAGAACCTGGTCCGGCAGGAATAGCTTGCGTTCCGCTAACTTCAGGCGACACATAACCTAAACTAAACTCAAGATAATTGCCGTCTTCGTACAGCAGCGCAACCGATGGTGCTGCGCGCTCGACCCCCCCTGCGGTTACAATGCTCGTGCTCAGCAGCAGTGCTGCGCCTGCCGTCAATACGTTTTTCATGTCCTCATCCCTGTCATGAATACTCTGGTGTATGGGCGACCCTAAAGAGCGGTTGACTAAAGCGTCAATTCTTGACGCCACGTCATAGAGTGTCGCGGGTCGCAACGTCACAAAAATGCACTACTCGGGCGAGTCGCGCAACTTTTGTAAATGGCCTCAGTTGTGTTATCTGCGGGTGATGTTGAGGTAGTTGGCCGCAAAGATCAGGGCGGCGCCGACAAAGACAAGTGTATCAAGTGGTTCGTTGTAGAATGCCATCCCGACCACAGCGATGACCGGCAACCGTACGAAATCAATAGGCATGACCACGCTGGCGGGGGCGATGCTGAGCGCGGTGGTCAAGCAGAAATGGGCCAGCAGCCCGGCACATCCGATCAGCACCACCCAGGGCAGTCCCGCCAGCGATGGAACCGCGATATCACCGTCATAGCCCGCGCAGATCAGCCCGAAGACAGCTTGCATAACGGTCAGATAAAAAAGGATTGTCGTGATCGTCTCGGTCCGGGTGAGTTTGCGCGTGAAGATGGCAGTCAGCGCAAAGAAGACTGCGCAGGATGCGGCTGCAATCAGGCCGGGGCTGATGGCGGTGGCATCCGGTCGGGCGACGATGAGGATGCCCAGAAAACCAAGGCCCGCGCAGAAGAGCCCCATGGCGGTCAGCCGTTCCTGCAGGATCAAGGGCGAGAGCAGAATCACCCAGATCGGTGTGGTGAATTCGAGTGCGAAGACCTGAGCCAAGGGGATGAGGGTGATGGCGTAGAACCACAGGTTCTGCCCAGCGAAATGGCAAATGTTGCGGGTGAAATGCAGGCCTAGTTTCTGTCGTCGGACCTGACCGAGCGTTCCGGCCGCCAAGGCCACGCCCAGCACGATCACGATGCCGGTCAGGCTGCGAAAGAGCATGATCTCGAATGTATCAAGCTCCAGGCTGATGGCCCGGCCAGCGACGGCCATCGCGGTGAAAGATGTAATGGCCCCGATCATCCACAGGGCCGCGCGCAGGGTGTCGTTCATGGGGCGACCGCGCAGCAGCCGGTGAGCAGGATCGGGGTTTCGCCACGCTGTGTCAGTACTTCGACCGTGTAGGGGGCGGTGCCGCATTGCCGTTGGTCGATGATCACAATGGCGGTGTCATGGCGGCTGATCAGGGTGAGGGCCTGCGGCCAGTCTTGCCCTTCTGCCGTGGTGCGATGCGGGATGGTCATGTCGCTTTGCCGCTGGAAATCAAAGCTGGCCGTGTCGTCGGCCAGGCTGAGCGTCCAGTCGGGTGCGTTGCCGCTGCAACCAAGCGGAGGCAGCGTGTCTGCCTGGGCGCAGAGCGGCATGGCCACGGCAAAGGCGATGTGTCTGATCATGGCCGGAGTAGTGCCTTGGCAGGCCCGATTTGCAACCCTTATTGCAGGACGTCGTCATGTCGACGATCGGTAGCGGACCAGAGGATCGCACGGCCCAGATTGAACCAGATCGCCAGTGTTTCGCGCCCGATCATCGTCAGGCTGATTGTGTTGTCCGGTGCCCTGCGGAAGCGCCCGGCATGGGCTGTCAGGATATTGTCGTATCCCATCCACCAGAAACTGGCCTTGGCGCGTGGCAGATGGAAAGCTTCGGTGACGAGCAGGATGGATTGTGCGTCGGCCAGCATCGGCTTTGAAAACAGCGCGTTTTGCAGGGTCGAGAGGGAGCGTTCTTCGATGCTGATTGCAGCCGCCGGAATGCCCTGAGCCATGGCGTGCCGGACCATCTGGGCACCGGCACTTGGGCCGTCCGGTGCGGCTCGACCGCCACTGAAGTGGATCCGTGGGGCGAGGTTTGCCGCGAAGAGTGCGACACCTTTGTCGACACGGGCCAGACTTTCGCGGTGCAGTGTGCCATTTGCCGACATGCCGGCGCCGATGACGACGATGACATCGGAGGGCGTTTCGGTGTCCTGATGGGTGAGTGTGAAGCCGATGATAGAAAGGGCAGTCAGACCCAGAAGGGCAGCCCCCGTCGTCAGGATACGGATCAGTGTGCGGATTGGTTTCCCTTTCGATCTTTGGCCGCTATGGTCCTGAAAACTTTGGGAGAAGGCAATGCGCTTTGTTCTGGCATTGATGTGTCTGGTTGGACCGGTTTGTGCCGATCCGGCTGCGGATGTGGCTGCCGCTGCGCGTGCGGCCTTTGACGGGATGCCGCGTGTGGCGCGCGTTGATACGATTGAGGGTCAGTGCGGCGCTGATGCGCATGTGAATGATCAGGTGGCCTATTGCACCACGCTTAATGTGATCTTCGTGACCGATGCGGCGGCTGCGTTGCCCGAAGCCGGTTATCTTGTGGCCCATGCCTACGGTCATGCGGTGCAAGTAAGGCATGGTGTCGCGGATTTTGCGCTGGCTCAGATCCGGTCGCGGGCTGGCGAAGAGCAGATGTTGCGCGGATTGGTGGCGCGTCAGGTGGATTGTATCGCCGGGTTTTTGTTGGCCCGCGCTGGGTTGCCGGATGCACGGTTGACCGATTGGATGACAGAGGAACCTTTTGCAGGAACCCATTGGGGCCGGGATCCGTTACGCATCGGTCCAGAGGTCAGCATAGGGTTGGCCGCGCGCGATGAGTGGTTTCAGTTGGGGCAGGGCGGTGATCTGGCGGCTTGCGCGCCAGGAGAGTTTTCGGCAGATCTTTTGTTGGCAGCGCTGAAACCGTAGGCGCGGTGATTTTGTTGGGGCGTCGGGTTGAGTGATCTTGCCGCAATCTTTCCAATAAATGCGAAGTTTTTTGGACAATTTACATGCGGTGGCGGCCGTTAATCTAACAGGATGAATATGACGCATGGCCTTTGATTTTTCAGACCTCACCCTGACTGACGCCGACATTGTTGCCGAAGGTGGCGAGCGATGGATCTATTGCTCGGAGCTTTATCCGTCCTTTGTTTTCAAGAAACAAAAACCGCCGCAGAGCCGTGATTTGAAAAACAATTTCAAGGGAAACTCCATGAAGATGTTTCCGTCTTTGGCGGATCGCATCGTGCGGAAAGAATACAAGGCTTATGTTGATTGCTGTCTGTCAACCAACCGAAATCTGGAGGATATCCCTGTCAGCAGATTATATGGTTTTGCACAATCAAGCATCGGGATTGTCCAAGTGGCCGAAAAGGTTTCGCTGGATGGTAAAAGCCTTGGCCCCACGCTTGCCAGTATTTACCGGGATGGTCGATTGACCGAAGGCCGGTTGAAATTGCTGAATGAATTTGTGCAGCTTTTGTTGGACTGGGAGATGCCGACCAATGATATCAGTGCTGCGAATATCGTTCTTGGTATGCGCGGCGGTCAGGAAAAGTTTCTTGCTGTCGACGGGTTTGGGGACATCCATGTCGTCCCGGTGCGCACCTATTTCCAAAAGTCGAGAAAGCACCAGTTGCGCTACCGCATGACCAAAGTGGCCCGCAGTTTGGGCATACATTTTGATCCGGAACGTTTTGTGTTCGGTCTGAGCGATTTGGTCTGAAAGGCTGCCAGCGCCAGCGCTACTGCTGCATTACTCCCACTCAATCGTGCCTGGTGGTTTGCTGGTGATGTCGTAGGTCACCCGGTTGATCCCTTGCACCTCGTTGATGATCCGCGTGGCGGTTTCGCCCAGGAATTCGTGGCTGAACGGGTAGTAGTCTGCTGTCATCCCATCCACCGACGTGACCGCGCGCAAGGCGCATGCATAGTCGTAGGTACGTCCGTCCCCCATGACACCGACGGTGCGTACGGGCAGGATGGCGACGAAGGCCTGCCAGATTTCATCATACAGCCCATGCTTGCGAATCTGGTCAATATAGACCGCGTCGGCCTTGCGCAGGATGTCCAGCTTCTCGCGGGTGATTTCACCTGGGCAGCGGATGGCGAGGCCGGGGCCGGGGAAGGGGTGGCGCCCGATAAAGCTGGCGGGCAGGCCGAGTTCGCGGCCAAGCGCGCGCACTTCGTCCTTGAAAAGCTCGCGCAGGGGTTCGACCAGTTTGAGCCCCATCTTTTCAGGCAGGCCGCCTACATTGTGGTGCGACTTGATCGTAACCGATGGCCCGCCGGAAAAGCTGACGCTTTCGATCACATCAGGGTATAGCGTGCCTTGGGCCAGAAATTCCGCCCCTTCGATCCCGTTGGCATATTTCTGGAAGACGTCGATGAAGAGCTTGCCGATGATCTTGCGTTTGGTTTCGGGGTCGCTGACGCCTTCAAGCTCGCCCAGAAACAGCTCCTGTTCTTCGGCGTGAATGACGTGCAAGTTCATGTGGTCGCGGAACATGCCGACAACTTCTTCGGCTTCATTCTGGCGCAAAAGGCCGTGATCGACGAAAACGCAGGTCAGTTGGTCGCCCACGGCTTCATGGATCAGGGCGGCGGCCACAGATGAGTCGACGCCGCCGGACAGCGCGCAGATCACCTGTTTGTCGCCCACTTGTTCCTTGATCAGGCGGATCGCTTCTTCGCGGTAGGCGCCCATGGTCCAGTCGCCGGTGAAGCCAGCGAGCCGCACGAAGTTTTCATAGAGCTTGGCGCCGTTCGGGGTGTGGTGCACCTCGGGGTGGAATTGGACGGCGTAGAAGTTGCGGGCGATGTCGGCGGTGATGGCGAAGGGGGCGTTGGGGGATGTGCCGTAAACCTCGAATCCCGGTGCGATTTCAGAGACATGATCGCCATGGCTCATCCAGACTTGTTCCTTGTCGGTCTGAAACCATCCGTCGAGAAGGGAGAGCTTGCCTTCGGGTTTGACATAGGCCCGCCCGAATTCGGCGGTACCGTGGCCACGCACCACCTTGCCGCCCAGTTGCTGCATCATGGTTTGCTGGCCGTAACAAATGCCAAGGACAGGTATTTCCATGTCGAACAGGCTGTCGGGCGCGCGGGGTGATCCTTCGCGGGTCACGCTGTCAGGGCCACCTGAGAGGATTACGGCCTTGGGGGCAAAATCGGTCAGAAAATCGTCGGTGACATTCTGATAGGGGTGGATTTCGCAATAGACATTCAGTTCGCGCAGGCGTCGGGCGATCAACTGAGTGACCTGGCTGCCGAAATCGATGATCAGAAGGCGTTCGTGGGTGCTTTGTTCCATGTTCGCCTCTATATCCGCTCTGCTTGGCGGCGCAAGAGAGGCCAATGTCGCTTTTGCGCGCCAAGTGGCGCAAACTTGGTGAGGTGTTGCGATGTGCCGGGGTATTGATGCCTCACCATTTACGAGCGGGGTAGTGAGATGTCGGACGCACCGGTGAAATCAGGACGCAGAGCACGCGGCGGCGGCGGTGCGGCGCGCCGGGCAGAGCGGACGGCGGTCAGCGTTGAGACGGCAAAATACATCGAACGGAATGTGCCCAATTACGAGGTGCTGACCGAAGAAGCGCTGGAGGTCATCGAGGCGAATGCTGAGACGGTGCTGGCCGAGATTGGTGTAAACTTCGTCGAAAACCCCGAAGCGCTGGCCCGCTGGAAAGAGGCGGGTGCTGATATTGATGGCGAGCGTGTGCGTATTCCGCGGGGGTTGGCACGCAAGCTTTGTGCGACGGCCCCGTCAGAATTCACCCAACATGCCCGCAATCCGGAGCGTAACGTGGTGATTGGTGGCAAGAATCTGGTGCTCGCCCCCGTTTATGGCCCACCATTTGTGCGCGATGCCGAAGGTGGCCGCCGCTATGCGACAATGGCTGATTTCGAGAAGTTCGTGAAGCTGGCCTATATGTCGAAATGGTTGCACCATTCGGGCGGCACGGTTTGCGAGCCGACGGATGTGCCGGTGAACAAGCGGCATCTGGATATGCTGCTGGCCCATATGATCTATTCCGATAAGCCTTTCATGGGGGCGGTGACCGAGCCCAGCCGCGCACAGGATTCGGTGGACATGTGCGAGATCCTGTTTGGTAAGGAGTTCGTACAGGACAACACTGTGATGACCTCGCTGATCAACATCAACTCCCCCCTGACGTTCGATAATGTCATGATGGGCGCGTTGGAGGTGTTTGCGAAGAATAATCAGGCGTCGATCATCAGCCCGTTTATCGTGGGCGGGGCGATGGCCCCTGTTTCGGTTGCCGGAACCCTGACGCAAGTGCTGGCCGAGGTGATGGCCGGTGTAGCCTATAGCCAGTTGATCCGTCCGGGCGCCCCGGTGATCTTTGGCGCATTTGTGACGTCGATTGATATGAACTCGGGTGCGCCGACATTCGGCACACCAGAGGCCAGCCATATCACCTATGGCGCTGGTCAACTGGCACGCCGGATGGGATTGCCATACCGGTCGGCCGGGTCATTTTGTGGCTCAAAACTGCCAGATGCGCAGGCGGCCTATGAGACCGCCAACAGCCTGCAGATGGGGTTGCTGGCCGGTGTCAACTTTATGCTGCATTCCTGCGGCTGGCTGGAAGGCGGGCTTGTGGCATCGTTCGAGAAGTTCGTGATGGATGCCGATCAGCTTGGCACGCTGCATCATTTTGCCAAGGGTGTAGATATCTCGGAAAACGCGCAGGCGATGGATGCCATTGAAGAAGTTGGCCCCGGTGGTCATTATCTGGGCTGCGCCCATACGCAGGCCAATTTCAAATCGGCGTTCTGGCGGTCTGACCTGTTTGACTACAAGCCGTTCGAGACATGGGCTGAAGAGGGTGAGCGTGACACCCAGGCCCTTGCCACGGTCCGGGTCAAACGCATGTTGGACACCTATCAGCAGCCTGCGCTAGATCCGGAAATCGAGGCGCAGCTGCGGGCCTATGTCGCCGAAAAGAAGGCCAGCATGCCGGATGCCTTCACGTAAGCCTAAGGGCTGTCATCTGCAAAAGGCGACCTTCACCAGCAATGGCGATCAGCACCTCTACATGGCGGGCGGGTGAATAATTGCCGGACTTTGCCAGGCGGGCATCGTTCATTTCGTTCTCTATATCAAAGAGTTGCATGAGCGCCTGAGCGTGACGCGGCAGATCATCGCAATCCAGAAGGCGGCGCAGGTGGACGTTTCTGCGGTAATCGTCGACCCCGAAGCGCGCAGCGCGTGCCAGAAGTTGCGGACGTTTCAGCGTGGCCAGTCTTGTATGAATATCGAACATTTTGTAAATCTTCCTTTACTCGGGTGAGTCGGTGAAGATTGACACATGTTTAGCGGGTGTTGCGGAAACGCTATTAGTTAAGCGCGCACCGGTCAGAAATGTTTATCTTTTCGAAAGAATAGTTGACGGACGAAACAAGCCGTTAACATTTGAGTAACCAAACACGCTTAGGTTGAATCGTTGACGCGCTGACTTAGTCGGCGTTTTGCTCTTGCGTATTGGGACTTTCGGTGAGGGGACGAGTGACATGACTGCACGACCAGGACCGGTTCGGTCCGAAAGGCTTCCGCAATGGGTACCTGATGCTGCCCGCCATTATCTGGTACATACTGAAGCTGGCCTTTCGATCCGGGCACTGGCCCGCGCAAGCGACTGCCATCCATCCACGGTCTTACGTCAGGTCCGCCGGTTTGAAGGCAGACGTGATGATCCGTTGATTGATGCTGCTCTCAAATCCCTTTCGACCACGGTCTCTGTACGTGATGTTGACCACAAAAGGGAAAAGGGACAAATGAATATTGAGTGCTGGAAAGGCGAGCCAACGCAGGCCGCCGGTTTAACGCAAGCCCGGATTGATCAGGAGGCAAAACGGGTTTTGCGCCGTCTGTGTGAGCAGGGCGCGGTGTTGGCCGTCGCCCGCGAGATGGAAACATCCGTTGTCGTCCGCGAGACCGGAGAGGGTGAACAATTGCGCACAGCGGTTGTTGATCGTGAGATTGCTCAGGCGATGGCGTTGAAGGATTGGATCAGCTGCCCTGATCCGGGGCAGCGGCTTTCGCGTTATTTTATTACCAATACCGGCCGTATGGCGTTGCGTCGCCTGACCGCCGAAGAGGAGAACCGCGCGAGCGGTTTTGCAGAGAAGCGGAGCCGTTTTGAAAGTGATGCGAGTTGGGACCTGGCCGAGATCGAAGGCGTCGTCCGCCAGCCTGCACGATATTATGCAACCGAAAGCCCGCTGGTCGGGCTGGCCCGCAGAAAGGACCGCGACGGTCAGCCATTCCTGAAGCGTGATCTGGTGGCTGCCGGTGAGCGCCTGCGCGAAGATTACGAACTGGCGCAGGTCGGGATGGAGCCGGTTGAAAGCTGGGATTGTTTTATGTCTGGCGATGTTGTCGAGATCAAGGTTGATGGCCCGCCAGGGTCGGTCGCAGCGCGCGCCCGGGTCAAGGGTGCCTTGTCCGATCTGGGGCCGGGCCTGGGTGATGTCGTCCTGCGGTGCTGCTGTTTTTTGGAGGGTCTGGAGCAGACGGAGAAGAAGATGGGATGGTCGGCCCGGTCCGGCAAGATTGTCCTGCGCATCGCACTGCAGCGGCTCAAGCGTCATTATGAAGAAACACATGGCCAGTTTGGTCCGATGATCGGATAGGCCAAGGAATGTACACGCGGTAATTGTATCGCGTGCGTTAACGAGTGATATGTTTTCTTATGCATCCGGCGCAGTGCCGCCATGCATGGACCCAAGATGATTGGACAATTTGCGCGGCTGAGACTACGTAGGGGCAAGATAATTGGAGTATCCGATGCCACCGCGCGACCTGAAGATTCCAGCCCAGCGTCATCCGGAAAAGCAGCGCCGCCCTGATGCGCCGCAGCCGAAGAAACCGGATTGGATTAGGGTCAAGGCCCCGACCTCTGAAGGATATAAAACGACGCGCGATATCATGCGCGAGCACAAGCTGGTGACCGTCTGCGAAGAGGCTGGTTGCCCCAATGTGGGTGAATGCTGGTCGCAGGGCCACGCCACGATGATGATTATGGGCGAGGTTTGCACTCGCGCCTGCACATTTTGCAACATTGCCACAGGCAAACCGCCTGAAGCGCTGGACGTTTTCGAACCCGGTCGCGTGGCGGATGCGGTCAAGAAACTGGGTTTGAACCACGTTGTCATCACCTCGGTGGATCGTGATGATGTCGAAGATGGCGGAGCGGAGCATTTTGCGCAAACTATCCGCGCTGTCCGCCGCCAGTCGCCCGGCACCACCATCGAGATCCTGACTCCTGACTTCATTCGCTGCGACCCAGCGGTTCTTGAGGTCGTGGTGAAGGCCAAACCGGATGTGTTCAATCATAACCTTGAGACGGTTCCGGGCCTTTACCCCGAAGTGCGCCCCGGTGCCCGCTATTTCCATTCCTTGCGTCTGCTGCAGCGGGTGAAAGAGCTTGATCCATCCATGTTCACCAAGTCGGGCATCATGGTGGGACTCGGAGAGGATCGTCAGGCCGTTATCCAGGTGATGGAGGACATGCGTGCCGCTGACATCGATTTTTTGACGATTGGTCAGTATCTGCAGCCAACGCCAAAGCACCACAAAGTAGATCGCTTCGTTTCGCCCGACGAGTTTGCGTCTTATGAAAAGGCGGCCTATGGCAAGGGTTTCCTGATGGTATCGGCCACGCCTCTGACACGGTCATCTTACCACGCGGGCGAGGATTTTGCGCGGTTGCGCGAAGCTCGTCTGAAAAAGCTGGGCGCCGTCTGATCCTTATTCGCCAATACCGGGGATCGCCTTCAGATAGGCCGCGATGGCGGCCCTGTCGGCATCGGTCAATTGGCTTGTATTCCTGATCACGGCGGCCATTTCCCCGCCAGCGGTGTCAAAATCTGGCGTAAAGCCGCTTTTGAGGTATTCAGCGATTTCACCTTCTGACCAGTCCAATCCGGCCGGTGTGATGTTTGGAATGCGCCCCTCCCCGGACGGGTTGGGCGCGCCAGCAAGCCAATGGCTGAGTTGGAGGCCACCCAGCGCGTTGCGTTCGGTGTGGCATTCGGTGCAATGGCCCAATGCCTCGACCAGATAGCGCCCGCGCGAGATTTCGGGTGTTGTTGTATCGGATAGCGCCCAGTCGTCGCTGAGAAACAGCAGCTTCCAGCCGCCGAGCGCGGCGCGGATGTTGAACGGAAAGCCCACATCGTGCGTCTGCGACGGTTCGGTGGACGGGGGCAGGGTGCGCAGATAGGCTATCAGGTCGACGATATCGGCCAGTTCCGCCTTGTTATAGGCGCTGTAGGGGAAGGCGGGATAATAATGCGCCCCGCCCGGTGACACGCCCCGTGTGATCGCGCTGGCAAGGTCCAGATCGGACCATGCGCCAATACCATGCACCGGATCGGGCGAGATATTGGGCGCGATGAAGCTTCCAAAATCGGACGGGAATGTGCGGCCCCCGGCAAGGATCAACGGGTCGCCTTCCGGTGCGCTGTGGCAGGAGCCACAGCCCGCGGCGGCAAAGATGGTTTCGCCATTGACCAGGTCGCCCGCAAGCCCGTCAATAGAAGCAGCGGGCAGTGGCACCGGCCGTGTGATGAACCACCCCATGCCCAGTCCTGCAATCATGGCCAGAATGATCCAGCGTAACGCTTTCACGAAGTCATTCGCGTGGGGCGCGATAGTCTTCGTGACATGCGCCACAAGCCTTGCCGACCGGTCCAAATGCGCCCTTTAGTGCATCAAGGCCATCCCCGGCGACAGCGGCAAGTGCCACCGTTGCTGTCCCAAGGTCGGCATTGTCCTGCTCGAACCCCGCGAAATCGGTCCAGATTTCAGGCTTGGCACGGCTGCCCTCGACGCTGGTATCGGTACCTTCGACCCAATAGCCATCCTGGCTGATGCTGGCGACAGCGGCGAGGTTGGTCGCAGCGGTTGCCGCGGCGGCGGCATCATATGGTGCCTTGTCCTGCGCCATTGCCCCCAGGATGCCGAGGTTGAAGGAATAAAGCTGCATGTGTCCGTTGCGGACTTTCATGGCTTTTTCCTGATCCCCACTCAGGTGACCGCCGGCAAGGGCGGCGCTGCCAAGCACAGCAAGTGTTGTGATCGTGAGAATTGCGTTGCGACCGATTATCATTGGGGTTCTCCCTTGTTGGTGCGTGACCTAGGGTAAACCTGATTGGCCGAAGATGCGTGCTCAAAAAATATGCACAAAAATGGTGCGTCAGCGCACGGATGCTTCTTCGCGTGGTCTGTGAAGAGGGCGGGAAGGGTGGCCCGCGGATCTCAGGCGGTTTCGTCGGTGAACCGCACCTTTCCGATATAGGGCAGGTTGCGGTTGCGTTGGGCAAAATCGATGCCGTAGCCCACAACAAACTCATCGGGGATTTCAAAACCAGTCCAGTCCGCCCGAAAATCAACCTCGCGTCGTGCAGGTTTGTCGAGCAAGGCAATGGAGCGCAGCCGCGCGGGATGTTTGGTCTGAAGATAATGGCTGACATGGCTCAACGTGTGCCCGGTATCGATGATATCTTCGACGACAAGGACGTCGCGCCCTTCAATCTGTCCGCGCAAGTCCTTGAAAATGCGCACTTCTCGACTGCTTTCCATGGCGTCGCCATATGACGAGGCCTCAAGAAAGTCGACCTCGACCGGGAGGTCAAGTTCGCGCACCAGATCGGCGATAAACACGAATGATCCGCGTAACAGACCGACGACCACCAGCTTGTCCGTTTGGGCAAATTCGGTCTGAATCTCTTTGGCAAGATCCTCGATCCGGGCCGCGATGGATTTGGCGCTGATCATTTCGTCGATGACATAAGGTCTGTGCGGCATGTGGACATCTCGCGCGTTAGTGGGTTGATTTTTCGGGCGGAGTTTACGACATCCAGTGGTGAAGTCACCCGTGAAAGCCTGTTGATGCCGACCCATTCCGAGACCAAGACGCTGCCTTATTCAGCGCAGCAAATGTACGATCTGGTCGCCGATGTGGCCAATTATCCGAAATTCCTGCCATGGACCGCCGCCGCCCGCATTCGCAGTGTGACTGAGGAGGGCGAAAAACAGGTGATGCTGGCTGATCTGGTCATTTCCTTCAAGGTGTTTCGCGAGACATTCGGCAGCCGCGTCACGCTGTGGCCCGCGCACAAAAAGATCGGGACGGAGTATCTGGACGGGCCGTTTCGCCATATGGAAAGTGAGTGGAATTTCAAGGATGTAGAGGGCGGATGTGAAGTGTCGTTCTATGTCGACTTTGAATTCCGCAACAGGCTGCTGCAGGGTGCCGCGACGATGTTTTTCAATGAGGCGATGCAGCGCGTTGTCCGGTCGTTTGAACGGCGGGCCGCGGAGCTTTATGGCTGATGGGCGCGCCGGGGATGCAGATCGAGGATCAGCTTGCCCGCTTTGCGACGACCAATATTCTGGATGATCATGCCCGCCGGATCATGCGGCTTTCGATCTTTGACTGGGTGGTCTGCGCGCTGGCAGGGCAGAATGAGCCAGTGGCCCGGATTCTGCTGCGCAAGGGGCGTGACGAAGGCGGCACGCCGCAGGCGACGGTTATTGGCGGTGACAAGCTGCCAGCAGCACGGGCAGCACTGATTAACGGCGCGACCAGTCATGCGCTAGATTATGATGACACCCATTTTGACCATATCGGCCATACCAGCGTTGCGGTTGTGCCTGCCGCACTGGCCACGGCGCAGGCGCAGGGCCGCAGCATGGCGGAGTTCGTCGATGCGGCGCTGATCGGGTCCGAGGCGGCGGTGCGGGTGGGCACATGGCTCGGCCGCGATCATTATCAGGTCGGATTTCATCAGACAGCGACATCGGGGGCGTTTGGGGCGGCGCTGGCCAGTTTGCGTCTGATGGCGGCTGAACGGCCCGTGATCGTGGCGGGTCTGGGCCTTGCTGCGACCCGTGCTGCGGGTCTGAAGTCGCAATTCGGGACCATGGGCAAGCCGCTGAATGCCGGGCTGGCAGCAGAAGCGGGGGTTGAGGCCGCACAATGGGCGGTGGCGGGCATGACATCGGCGGATCGTGGGTTGGGCGGACCGTTGGGGTTTGGCGCGACGCATCACGGGCATGCCAATGCGGCGGCCCTTGACGGGTTGGGCGATGAGTGGCGCATGAAATCGGTCAGCTACAAATTCCATGCCTGTTGTCATGGGCTGCATGCCATGCTGGAGGCGTTGGGATCGTTGCAGCTTGATCCCGCACAGGTGGCGCAGGTGCAGATTTCGACCCATCCGCGGTGGATGTCGGTCTGCAACAAACCGGCCCCGCAGACCGGGTTGGAGGCAAAGTTCAGCTATGCACAGACCGCCGCGATGACGCTGGCCGGCGTGGATACGGGTGCAATTCAGTCATTCAGCGACGACATTGCGACCCATCCTGCGCTGACGGTTCTGCGGCAGCGTGTGCAGGTCGTGGACGACGACACACTGACCGAGATGCAGGCGCGGGTGGTGGTCACGATGGTGGATGGGGGTGAGTGGCACGCGTTTCACGATCTGGCCGCGCCGGTGCCTGTGCAAGAGCTGGAACACAAGCTGCGCCACAAGGGGCGCGCGTTGGTTGGTGCGGATCATGCTGAGCGGCTATGGGGGGCGATCAACGGTGACAGCCTGTCGGCTTACGTTGATCTACTGGGTGCCCCGGACCTGATGGACGGGTCCGAGAGCGTTGATATCATGCGAAAAACGCTGGACGGATTTACGAGTTGAACTCGTAAGCGCGTTCGCCATGGACGCTGAGGTCGAGGCCGTTCACCTCTGTTTCGTGATCGACCCGCAGGGATGTAACCAGACGGCAGACAAAGATCAGCACGGTGGTGATGACGATTGTGTAGACACCGACGATGACAAGCGCGCCAAGCTGGGCCGCCCATGCGCCGGCACCGAAGGCCGCGATCATGATCGTGCCGAAGATACCGCCAACACCGTGGACGGCGAAAACATCAAGCGTGTCGTCGATCTTGAACACGTTGCGGATCAGCACGACGGCCTCCTGACAGAGGATACCGGCGATGGAGCCGATGATCAGCGCCTCGACCGGGCCGACAAACCCGGAGGCCGGTGTGATGGACGCAAGGCCCGCGATGGTGCCGGTGACCATGCCAACAAGGGAGGATTTGCCGAACTTGACCCGTTCCCACAGCGCCCATGTCAGCGATGCGGCAGCGGCAGAGATATGCGTGACGGTGATCGCCATGGCCGCACCGCCATCCGCGGCGAGTTGACTGCCGCCGTTGAAGCCGAACCAGCCGACCCACAGCATGGCAGCCCCGATCATGACCATGCCGGGATTATGCGGTGGTTTGGACGGATCGCGCCGCGCGCCAAGGAAGATCGCGAGAATGAGGGCGGCGAGGCCCGCCGTTTCGTGCACCACCACGCCACCGGCGAAATCGCGCACACCGGTTTCGCCGAAAATTCCACCATCGGCCAGCATGCCGCCACCCCAGACCCAATGCACGACGGGCGCGTAGCAGAGCAGCATCCAGAGCGATGAGAAGAGCAGCACAAAACCGAACCCGATCCGTTCGACATAGGCGCCTACGATCAAGGCAGGGGTGATGATGGCGAATGTCATCTGGAAGGCAAAGAACAGGATTTCCGGCAGCGTGCCTGACAGCGTGTCGGCATCGATGCCTGCAAGGAACATCTTGTCCAGCCCGCCCCAGTATCCGCTGTCACCGGATCCGAAAGCAATGGAATAGCCGAATGCGAACCACAGAATGCTCATCAGACAGGCGATGGCATAGCAATGCATGAAAACGCTGAGCACGTTACGGGCGCGCACCAGCCCGCCGTAAAACAGTGCCAGGCCCGGCAGTGTCATGAATAAAACAAGCGCCGTGGCCACGATGATCCACGCAGTGTCCGCTCCGTTCATTGTCCCTTCCTTCCGTCATTGGGGTATCCCGTGCGGGGGTTAGGGCGGATTCGGAATGCTTGGAAAAGTGGCGGGTGTGGCCCGGTGTGCTTATCTTTGCGGCAATTATGACAACGCACCATTTTAGTGCGCGTTTGGCGGCTCTTGCCTAATTATCGGGCGCATATGAATCGACCGCCTGCTGGAGCAACGCAAGTGCATGTTCTGTCGCCACCCGCCGCACCTTGTCGCGCCCCAATGCCCCGAAATCGCAGGTTTCGGTCCTGGTCATGCTGGGGCTGGCCACGCCAAAGCAGACCCGCCCTTCGGGTTTGTGGTCGGACCCGCCGGGCCCTGCGATGCCGGTGATCGACACCGCGATCCGGGCGTCCGATTGCGCCAGCGCGCCTGCGGCCATTTCGGCGGCGACCTGTTCGGACACCGCGCCATGGGCGGCAAGCGTCGCATCGGCCACCCCCAGCATCTGCCTTTTGGCGGCGTTGGTATAGGTGACAAAGCCCCGGTCGAAAACATCGGAACTGCCCGGAATGTCGGTGATGGCCGCGCTGACCATGCCGCCTGTGCAGCTTTCCGCAGTGGCGATCATCAGGCCCTTTGCCCGGGCAGAATTGAGCAATGCGCTGGCGTCCATGATCAGAAGATATGGTAGAGTGCTGCCAATCCAATGACGCCCAGTGCGGCAAAAACGCCCGCGATCACGTCATCCAGCATGACCCCGGTCGGCCCGTGCATACGGTCGGCCCAGCCGACCGGCCCCCATTTGGTGATGTCGAACAGCCGGAACAGCACGAATGCTGCGATCCAGCCGGGCCAGAGCCCGGTGATATCGCTGGCGGCGTAATAAGCGCCGAAGGCTACGGGCAGCAGGGCGATCCACTGGCCGCAAACCTCGTCTATGACAATCTCTGACGGGTCGTGATTGTCCTTGCCTTTGGTTTCGACGGCGGTGGCCCATACCCCAATGAAATATGACGCGATGGCCCCCACCACCAATCCCCATGGACCGGTCAGAACATAGATCGCCCAGGCCGCAGGAAGGGCTGCCAGCGACCCCCATGTGCCCGGTGCGGGGCGCAGATGGCCGACATAGAAGAACGTGGCGATAAGGTGGGTCATGGTTTTACCAACGTGACGGTGGCGAGGGCGGCGATCCCTTCGCCCCGGCCGGTAAAGCCGAGCCGTTCGGAGGTTGTGGCCTTGACGCTGATCCGGGTTGCCTCAAGCCCCATGATCCGGGCCATGGCGGATTTCATCGCGGGCTGATGCGGCCCGATCTTGGGGTATTCGCAGACCAGCGTGCAATCCGCATTGCTGATCCGGTAGCCGTTTTCGGCGGCAAGGCTGACTGCATGTTCCAGAAAGATATGGCTGGCCGCACCCTTCCATTGCGGATCGGACGGGGGGAAATGCTGGCCGATATCGCCCAAGCCAAGTGCCCCGTAAATCGCATCGGTCACTGCGTGTATCCCGACATCGGCGTCGGAATGTCCCTGCAAGGCGCGGTCATGCGGCACCTGCACGCCACACAGCCAGACATGATCGCCCGGCCCGAACCGGTGTACGTCATAGCCATTGCCGCATCTGACATCCATTTGATATCCCATCATTTTTTCAGCTCTGGCAAGGTCGCCCGGCATGGTGATTTTGATGTTCTCTTCATCGCCTGTCACGATGGCCACGTCCAGCCCAGCGGCGCGGGCAACCGCTACATCGTCTGTCGCGTCAGCGGTATTGGCGCGATGTGAGGCGAGAAGAGGGGCGAGGTGAAAACCCTGGGGGGTTTGTGCGCGGTAAAGCCCATCGCGGTTCTGCATGCCGGTGACCTGTCCGTTTGCGCCGTGCCAGAGGGTGTCGGTGACAGCAATGGCCGGTGCCGCACCGTCATGTGTGTCGAGGGCGGCGAGCACATCGTCAATGATCGTGGGGCTGATCAGCGGTCGGGCGGCATCGTGAATCAGCACGATGTCAGCATGGCCTTCTGCGGCTTCCAGTCCCGCCAGAACCGAGGCGCGGCGCGTTTCTCCGCCCCTAACAATGTCGGCGGCGGGGTCTGATGGCCAGAGATTGGTTTCCACATCATCGGGGTGAAGCACGAGGATCAGTTTATCGATGAGGGGGTGATCCGCGAAGGCTTTCATCGCGTGGGCGGCGACCGTACGATCCCCAAGCTGTTGCCATTGCTTGGGGATTTCCCCACCGGCCCGTGTGCCGCGCCCGGCGGCAACGATAATGGCTGCTGTTGTCATGGTCATCCCGTCATTCCTTGGCACAGGTTTAGGGGGTGTGATGCAAACACGCAATTCGTCAGTTTTTCGACCAGAATGCACAATATTTAGGCACATGCTGGTTTTTTCGTATTTCTTGACGCTGGTTTCGTTGTGGCGCCCCGTGTTTCCTCTTACTTCAAAGGCAACGCATACCCTTTAGGCGAATGACTGTTCCATTGGCACACGGCGATATGATCCAACTCGACAATGTGGTTTTGCAACCACCGGTCGCGCTTGCTCCGCTTGCGGGGATCACTGATTTGCCGTTTCGCCAATTGGTCGCGTCATTCGGGGCAGGGTGGGTTGTCAGCGAAATGGTAGCCAGTCAGGAAATGGTGCAGGCCAAGCCGGGGGTGCGTGAACGCGCCGAACTGGGGTTTGATCAGGCGGGCACTGCCGTGCAGATCGCCGGGCGCGAGGCCTGTTGGATGGCCGAAGCCGCCCGCATGATTGAGGCGAACGGCGCGGCGATGATTGATATCAACATGGGCTGCCCGGCCAAGAAGGTGACCAATGGATATTCGGGATCGGCCTTGCTGCGCACGCCTGATCACGCGCTGACATTGATTGAGGCGGTCGTGAATGCGGTTGATGTGCCGGTGACGCTGAAGACCCGGTTGGGATGGGACGATGATTGCCTGAATGCGGCAGATGTCGCGCGCCGCGCCGAGGATGCGGGGATCCGTCTGGTGACTATTCATGGACGCACCCGGTGCCAGTTTTACAAGGGCAATGCCGATTGGGCAGCGATCCGGGCGGTGAAGGATGCGGTAAGCATTCCGGTGATCGCCAATGGCGACATCGTTGATGCCGCGACTGCGCGCGACGCATTGCGTTTATCCGGGGCAGATGGCGTGATGATCGGGCGGGGCGCGCAGGGGCGGCCCTGGCTGCTGGCGCAAGTCGCGGCTGATCTGTATGGGCGTTCAGCGCCGAAGGTGCCACAGGGCGACGATCTGATTGACCTGGTGTGCCGTCACTATGAGGCGATGCTGGCGTTTTACGGCGAAGAGCTTGGCCGCAAGGTCGCGCGCAAGCATCTGGGCTGGTATATGGATGATGCCCGTACCGAACCTGCGCTGCGCAAGGCCATCCTGACCCATATCAGCCCCCGCGATGTACTGCGCGATCTGCCTAATGCCCTCAGCATGAGGCAAGCCGCGTGATTGTCGATACAGCACTGTGGTCGTCCTTGCCCGTTCCGGCGCTTTTGCTGGACGCGGACGATACCATCATTCTTAGCAATCCTGCCGCTGAGAGCTTTCTGAATATGTCGGCCAAGTCGCTGAGCGGTCAGCGGCTGTGGGAAAAGGTGATGATCGACGCTCCGCTTGAGGCGCCGTTCGCGCGCGCGCGCAAGAACCGCACGTCATTGTTCGTGAATGATGTGGATGTGGGCGGAGGGGAACGGCCCCCTATGCTGTGCAACCTGCAATTCGCGCCGCTGCAGGGCACCGAAGACGCGATGATCGTCATGATCAGCCCGCGCGAGATTGCCAGCCGCATCAACCAGAACCATTCGTCCGAAAAGGCCGCGAAATCGGCGATCGGCATGGCCGAGATGCTGGCGCATGAGATCAAGAATCCTCTGGCCGGTATCACAGGTGCCGCACAGCTTTTGTCGATGGGGTTAAGCCCGGAAGATCAGGAGATGACAGATCTGATTGTAGAGGAGAGCCGCCGGATCGTGAAACTGCTGGAGCAGGTGGAGCAGTTCGGCAATCTGCGCCCGCCGGTGCTGAAACCGGTCAATATCCACGATGTGCTGGATCGCGCGCGACAGTCCGCCGCCGTTGGCTTTGGCGCCCATATGCTGTTTATCGAAGAGTATGATCCGTCATTGCCGCAGACGATTGCTGATGCGGACCAGCTGTTACAGGTGTTTTTGAACCTGCTCAAGAATGCGGCTGAGGCGAACAAAGCAGGGGGCGCGATCCGGCTGCATACCTTCTACGACGCGTCGTTGCGCGTGCATCGGTCAGATGGGACGCAGTCCCGGCTGCCATTGCAGATCGAGATCATTGATGATGGGCCCGGACTGCCCCCAGAGATTGCCGACGACATTTTTGAGCCGTTCATATCCGGCAAAGAGAATGGGACTGGGCTGGGGCTTGCCCTCGTTTCCAAACTGATCGGTGATGCGGGTGGTTGGATTTCGGTCGATAGTGTGCCGGGTCGGACAGTGTTTCGCATCTCACTGCCGCTTGCCCCCAAAGACATCCAAACAGGAGAGAATTGATGGACGGAACCGTTTTAGTTGCCGATGACGACCGGACAATCCGGACTGTCCTGACCCAAGCCCTGACCCGGGCGGGCTGCAAGGTGCATGCCACGTCATCCCTTGTGACGCTGATGCGCTGGGTGGATGAAGGGAAGGGCGATCTGGTGATCTCGGACGTGGTGATGCCTGATGGGAACGGGTTGGAGCAATTGCCCCAAATCTCTGAGGCGCGGCCCGGTTTGCCGGTGATTGTGATCTCCGCGCAGAACACGATCATGACGGCGATTCAGGCAGCGGAGGCGGACGCCTATGATTATCTGCCAAAACCGTTTGATTTGCCTGACCTGATGAAACGGGCCGCGCGCGCGCTTGAGGTCAAGCGCCGGGCACCTGTGACACGTGCCGGGACTGCCGGCGCGGCTGAGCAGGGGGATGATCTGCCATTGGTGGGGCGTACAGCGGTGATGCAGGCACTGTATCGTCTTGTGGCCAGGGTGATGAACACGCAGTTGCCCGTATTGATTACCGGCGAAAGCGGCACAGGCAAGTCATTGATTGCCCGCGCCGTGCATGATTTCTCTGATCGCCGGAGCTTGCCTTTTGTCACTGTCGCCGCCGCCGACCTGGAGGGGATGGATGGCCCATCGACTGTATTGAGCCGGGCGAAAGGTGGGTCGATTCTGTTTGATGAGGTCAGCGACCTGACCGATGAAGCGCAAGGCCGGATCGTGCGGATGCTGGATGCGCTTGGCGACAATGCCCCGCGGATCATGGCGACATCGCAATCTGATCTGATGGCCCGCATGGAAGAAGGCAAGTTTCGCGAAGATCTATTCTATCGTCTGGGCGGGGTTACGGTTGACGTGCCATCACTACGCGAACGGGTCGATGATATTCCGCTGCTTGCCGAGCACTTTCTGGCACGGGCGGAACGTGACGGGGCACCGGCACGACGGTTTGGTGATGCGGCGCTCGATCTGGTGCGCGCCTATAGCTGGCCCGGTAACGTGCGCCAGTTGGAAAACGCGGTACGACGGCTGGTCTTTACAGCCGCCGAGGACGAGATCACGCGATCTGAAGTGGAAATGGTCTTGGGCAACCAGCCCGCGATCGAACCGCTACGCTCCGGCGGCGAGGGTGAGAAGCTGTCGGCGAGCGTGGCCAAGCACCTGCGGCGCTATTTTGATCTGCATGGGGGGGTGTTGCCGCCGCCGGGGCTTTACAACCGGATCCTGAAAGAAGTTGAGGCGCCGCTGATCGAAATTGCTCTGGATGCAACCGGTGGCAACCAGGCAAAATGCGCTGATTTGCTGGGGATCAACCGGAATACCTTGCGTAAGAAGATCACTGACCTCGATATCCGCGTGACACGACGCCGTAAGTTGATGTAAAACCGCAACAGAACCGTGGCGGTGCTGCGTCAACGTAGCATAAAGACCACAGAATTTGGCGGTATCGTGAGGGTGACCTCACCTCAGTAGCAGGGCTTGGCGCGTGCGGCGTACCCTTTTGGGACTGAATTTCCAGCGCTTCAGCCGGTGGCAGCGCCAGCGTCATGTACGCAATGCGGTGACCGTCGGTCTGGTGCTGTTGGCGCCGATTCTTGCGGCGATCACCTATTTTGTTGTTGGACCTTTGGATCAGGGTGCTGCATCCGCGCAGTTGCGTATGGTGCTGCTGGTCGACCTTGTTTACGTGCTGGTGGTCATGGCGCTTGTGATGGGGCAAGTGGCCCGCATGGTCGCGGCGCGCCGGGCGAAATCGGCTGGGTCGCGCCTGCATCTGCGGCTGACCGGGGTTTTTGCCCTGTCGGCCCTGATCCCCACCGTTCTTGTGGCCGTCTTTTCAGTCTTGCTGATTTCCATCGCGTTGGAAGGGCTGTTTTCAGAGCCGGTGGGCAATGTTCTTCGCACCTCTTTGACGACGGCAAGAGCCTATGAAGATGAACACCGGCAGGAACTGAGCCGCGATGCGCGGGTCTTGGCCGGTAATCTGAACCGCGAACGTCAGGCCAACCTGTTTATGGATGACGGAGAAGTGCGCCGTGTTCTGGGTGAGGTCCAAACACAGATCAAACTTGGTCTGAGTGAGGCCTTTGTTCTGGATGCCCTTGGCAATATCACCGCCCGCGGCCTGAACTCTTATGAGTTTGGGTATGAATTGCCCGACCCAGACGCATTTGAGCAGGCGGACAAGGACGGTCTGGCGATTATCGAAGATTTTGAGAATAACGAATTTCGCGCTTTGGTTCCGCTGCCCGCCTTTCCCGACCGATACCTTTACGTGACTCGCGAGGTCGACGGGAGTGTGTTGTCCCTGCTCGATGATACGACTGAAACGGTGGAGCAATACGAAGAATTGGCCAATGAACGTGGCCAGCTTCTGTTCCAGTTTGGCCTGCTTTATCTGGGCTTTGCGGTAATCCTGATCCTTGGCGCGATTTGGGGCGGGCTGTGGTTTGCAGAGCGTCTGTCGCGGCCCGTGGGGCGGCTGGTGTCAGCATCGCAGCGCGTTGGATCGGGCGATCTGGATGTGCGTGTTATCGAGGATGATGGCGATGACGAGATTTCGCAGCTGGGCCATTACTTCAACC
The DNA here is from genome assembly GCF_046762885.1 of Yoonia sp. SDW83-1. Taxonomy (NCBI): domain Bacteria; kingdom Pseudomonadati; phylum Pseudomonadota; class Alphaproteobacteria; order Rhodobacterales; family Paracoccaceae; genus Yoonia; species Yoonia sp. SDW83-1. The sequence goes on along the minus strand of NZ_JBKQXO010000005.1, from coordinate 69,953 downwards.
AGATGACCAGCCGGTTGAAAGGGCAGAGGGACGAATTGCTTGAAACGAACCGTTTGACCGAGCGGCGCCGGCGTCTGTTCGATTCCGTGCTGAGTTCTGTCACATCCGGGGTGGTTGGTCTGGATCCGGATGGCCGGGTCGCCTTTGTCAATCCGTCGGCAAAGCGTCTGCTTTCGGTCGGACCGGATCTGGCCGACAGTGCCTTGTCCGTCGCCGTGCCTGAATTTGCAGATCTTTTCGAGCGTGTTCGCAGCGCCAACAGCGACGGTGTACAGGATCAGGTGAACCTCTTGCGCAAAGGCCAGCAGGAAAGCCTGCTGGTTCGCATGTCACCGCGCCAGAACGCTGACGGTGCGCTGGAAGGGTATGTGGTGGCGTTTGACGATGTAACCGATCTGGTCAGCGCCCAACGGATGGCAGCGTGGGGCGATGTGGCCCGCCGCATCGCGCATGAAATCAAGAACCCGCTAACGCCGATCCGTTTGTCGGCGGAGCGTATTCAGCGAAAGTTCGGCAAACATGTTGGTGAGGATGCGGCGACGCTGGAACAAATGACAGATGTTATTGTCAGGCAAACCAATGATTTACGGCGTATTGTTGATGAATTTTCGAAGTTTGCGCGCATGCCGGAACCCAAACTGACGGTAAGCGACCTGACCAAACTGACAAATGATGCGGTGGCACTGCAGCGGGCCGGTCAGCCGGGTGTGAAAATCAAGGCGGATCTGCCGAAAGAGGCCATTCTGGCGGAACTGGACGGTACGATGATTTCGCAGGCGCTGACAAATCTGATCAAGAACGCTGGCGAAGCGACCGAAACATACATTGAAAAGCATGGGCGCGACGGATACCAACCAGAGGTGCGTGTCGCGATGTCGCACACGGAAAATACGGTGACGATCACGATCACCGATAATGGCATTGGTTTGCCGGAAGACCGCAGCCGCCTGTTTGAACCCTATGTGACAACACGTGATAGCGGTACCGGGCTTGGCTTGCCGATCGTCAAGAAAATCATCGAAGAGCATGGCGGCACCCTGTCGCTGACAGGCGCAGACAAGTTCGACCGGCAAAACCACGCGGGTGCCTGCGCCACAATCCAACTTCCTGTGATGCGAGCGGGCACGCAGGCAACAAAAATACCAGCATGAGGGCAAAGATGGGCGATATTCTGATCACTGATGACGAACGCGATATCCGAGAGCTGATTTCCGAAATCCTACAAGACGAAGGATACACCACCCGGCTTGCCGGAACATCCGACGAATGCATGGCGCAGATCGCGGCCGAACCGCCTGCACTAATGATTTTGGATATCTGGCTGAAAGACAGCAGCATGGATGGCATCGACATTCTGAAATCCGTCAAGCGCGATCACCCAGACATCCCGATTGTGATCATTTCCGGTCACGGCAATATCGAAATTGCGGTCGCAGCCATCAAACAGGGCGCTTATGATTTTATCGAAAAACCCTTTAATATCGATCAGTTGATGGTTGTCATACGTCGCGCAATGGAGACATCACGGTTGCGTCGCGAGAATCTGCAACTCAAGCGTGGCGAGGTCGCCGGCGCCGAGATGTTGGGCGACAGTGCGGCCTTCCGTAATCTGAAATCGCAATTGGACAAGGTGACGAAGTCAAACGGACGGGTGATGCTGACCGGCCCCGCCGGTGTCGGCAAGGAGATTGCGGCACGCTATATCCACGCCAACTCCAACCGGTCGTCCGCACCGTTTGTGACGGTCAATTCCGCCTCGATCGAGCCTGACCGTATGGAAGAAGTGCTGTTCGGTCGCGAGGACAGCGGGCGGGGTATTGAACCGGGACTGCTGGAAGAAGCCAATGGCGGGGTCATTTATTTTGACGAAGTGGCTGATATGCCGTTGGGCACGCAGTCGAAAATCCTGCGAGTTCTGGTCGATCAAAGATTTCAGCGGGTGGGGGGCACCGACAAGATTCAGGTGGACCTGCGCGTGATCTCCAGCACGAACCGCGATCTGCCAGCAGAGATTGAGACAGGAAACTTTCGCGAGGAACTGTATCACCGTTTGAATGTGGTTCCGATCGCTGTGCCGTCCCTTGAAGAGAGGCGCGAAGATATTCCGGTTCTGGCCGAACATTTCATCGAGGTTTTTAACAAAGCACAGGGCCTGCCGCTGCGCAAACTGGCAGATGATGCGCGGGCCTTGCTGCAAACCATGTTGTGGCCGGGTAATGTCCGCCAGTTGAAGAATGTCGTGGAACGCGTTCTTATTCTTGGTGAAAATGGCGATGATATTACCGCCAAGGAGTTGCCATCGGCAGAGGATGCTGGCAGCGAGGAAGGGCGGATCGTTCTGGCGGGGGGCCTTGCTACACTGCCGCTGCGCGAGGCGCGTGAGTTGTTCGAGCGCGAATACCTGCTGACCCAGATCAACCGGTTTGGTGGGAATATCAGCCGCACGGCCTCTTTTGTGGGGATGGAACGGTCGGCTTTGCACCGCAAATTGAAATCGCTGGGGGTTGTGACCACAAATAAGGCGGGCGGCCGCGTTGCCTATGTTGAAGGCGACGCATAATGAAAGTCATCATTTGCGGCGCAGGCCAGGTTGGCTGGCAGATTGCCCGCCATTTGTCCGGCGAAAACAATGACGTAACCGTTGTTGATAACAATCCGGAACTGGTACGCCGCGCGACGGATACGCTGGATGTGCAGGGGATCGCCGGGTTTGCGAGCTACCCTGATATCCTGGACCGCGCCGGGGCCAGTGACGCCGATATGATCATCGCCGCCACCCATTCGGACGAGGTGAATATGGTCACCTGTCAGGTGGCCCATTCGGTGTTTGCGATCCAGCGCAAGATCGCGCGCCTACGCGCGCAGAGCTATTTGGACGCGATTTATTCCGATCTTTATCGCCGTGACCACCTGCCTATTGATGTCGTTATCTCACCCGAGAAGGAGGTGGCGGAGGCCGCTTTGCAACGGCTGGCCGCCCCTGCCGCGTTTGATACGGAAAGCTTTCTGGAGGGGCGTGCGCAGCTATTGGGGATTACGATTGACGATGATTGCCCGGTCATAAATACGCCACTGCGCCAGCTCACAGACCTATTTTCGACCCTGCGTGCGATTGTGGTTGGCATTCGCCGCGATGGTGCACTGTTCGTGCCAGCCCCCGGCGACCAGATCTTTGCGGGCGATGATTGCTATATCTTCACCGTGACGGAGGATATGACCCGTACACTGGAGATCTTCGGAAAAACCCAGTCGAAACAAGAGCGTATCGTCATTATTGGCGGTGGGAATGTTGGTTTGGGTGTTGCGCAGGCGCTTGAGGCCCGGACAGAACGCGTGCGCGTCAAGGTGATTGAGAAAAACCGCGTTTGCGCCGAACGCGCTGCCGATGCCTTGGACCGCACGATTGTGCTGAATGGCGATGGGCTGGATAGCGGTCTTTTGGAAGAGGCGAACATTGCGACGGCCGATGCCGTTCTGGCGGTGACGGATGATGACAAAACCAACCTGTTGGCGTCGGTCCGGGCCAAGGAAATGGGCTGCCCGATGTCGATATGTCTAATCAATGATCCAACGCTTGTTCCACTGATGGGGCCGTTGGACATTGACGCCTATATCAATCCGCGGGCGACAACAGTGAGTTCAATCTTGCGCCATATCCGCCATGGCCGGGTGCGCGGCGTCTATTCTATCGGTGATGCCGAGGCAGAGGTGATCGAGGCGCAGGTGTTGGGCACGTCTCCTATATCAGGTCAGCGGATCAAGGACGTCTCATTTCCCGAAGGCGCAATTGTCGGTGGTGTCGTCAAGGGCGGCAAGATCGTCAAACCAACCGGTGAAACGCGCATCGACGAGGGTGACGTCATCACCATCTTTGCCATGGCAGAAGACGTACCCGAAGTTGAGCGCCTGCTGCAGGTAACGATCGACTTTTTCTGATGAGCTGGATCACGCGCCTGCCATTCTTTGTGGTCCTGATGGGCTTTGGCGCGTTGGCGATGCTGGTACCTGCTGCGCATGGTGCCATCATGGAAGATTTCATGACCATGCGCGTGTTCTTTTACGGCTTTATCCTGTTTTCCATCCTCACACTGATGATCGCGCTTGCAACAGCAGGCTATACGCCCCCCAGCGTTGCCCGCAGTCAATTGGTAGGCCTGTTGGCGGCCTTTACCGTGTTGCCGTTGATGTTTGCCGTCCCGTTTTACGAGGCGGTCGGAAATACGAGTTATATCAATGCATGGTTCGAAATGGTGTCGAGTTTCACCACCACCGGGGCCACTGTTTACGAAAATGCTGGTCGTTTGACCCCGTCATTGCATCTTTGGCGGGCGTTGGTGGGTTGGTTAGGTGGACTGCTGGTCTGGATCACCGCCGTTTCCATTTTCGCCCCCATGAACCTGGGCGGGTTCGAGGTACGGGCGGCAGCCGGTGGCAGCGGCGGTGCGGTCAGGTCGTTCACGCAGATCGCAAAGATCGCCGACCCATCCGAGCGGCTTGTGCGGTATACCCTGACACTGACGCCGATCTATGCGGGGCTGACGCTGGCGCTGTGGATCGGCCTCGTGATCTTGGGAGAATTTCCTTACATCGCGCTTTGCCACGCAATGTCGGTTCTATCGACATCCGGCATTTCACCGATTGGCGGATTGTACTTTGCCGCCTCCCGGTTTTGGGGTGAGTTGCTGATCTTCTTTTTCTTTGCCTTTGCGCTGTCGCGTTTGACATTCAGCCGGGGGCTGACGGGGGAGGGAGAGCAAGGATTGCGCCGGGATCCGGAGTTTCTGACCGCGCTGGTGTTGATCGGGTCAGTTACCGCATTGCTGTTTCTGCGCCATTTTATCGGTGCGTCTGAAACTGAGGAACGCGCGAATCTGGTTGAGGTTGCTTCGGCTCTTTGGGGCGCGCTCTTTACGGTTACGTCTTTCCTGACGACAACAGGTTTCGAGTCTCATTATTGGGACGGTGCGGCGGACTGGTCTGGGTTGGATACGCCCGGTTTGTTCCTGATTGGCATGGCCCTGATCGGGGGCGGGGTGGCCACTACTGCGGGCGGTGTCAAATTGCTGCGCATCTACGCGCTTTATCGTCATGGTGAGCGTGAGCAGGAACGTCTGCTGCATCCCTCATCCGTTGGTGGCGGCGGAAGGGAAGCGCGACGCATTCGCAAACAAGGCGCCTTTATCTCGTGGGTGTTTTTCATGCTTTTCGCACTCAGCATTGCGACTATCATGCTGCTGCTGTCACTGACCGGGGTACAATTTGAAACGGCGATGGTGCTGGCGGTGTCTGCATTGTCGACAACCGGACCGTTGGCGTCGGTCGCTGCAGAAACCCCGATTTCATATGCAGGCATTCCCGACGGCGCAAAAGCGATCCTGGCGGCGGCCATGGTTCTTGGACGGCTTGAAACACTGGCGATTATCGCACTTTTCAACCCTGAAATCTGGCAGCGCTAAACACCAGAAAAACAAGTGCTTTTTTGGGCTGGAAACTCTGGTACGGCCACGACATACTGCAAAATGAACGATGGGGGGCCGTTGCGCGGCCGCAAGAATAAAAAGGGTGACGTAATGGCCGCCGATAAAGCGAACCTGCAAGACGCATTTCTCAACCATGTCCGGAAAACAAAGGTCCCTGTGACTATTTTCTTGGTGAACGGCGTTAAGCTGCAAGGCGTGATCACGTGGTTTGACAGCTTTTGTGTATTGCTGCGCCGCGACGGCCAGTCCCAATTGGTCTACAAGAGCGCCATTTCCACCATCATGCCAGCGCAGCCGATCAGTCTTTACGAAGGCGAAGAATAAGATTGCTGGAACACGATCAGCCCATCACACGGGCTTGGGTACTGCATCCTGATCTGAAATCCGACACGACACGCCGCGATGCAGAGCCTGCATTGGAAGAGGCTGAGGCACTGGCCGCAGCCTTGCCTAATCTGGAGGTCGTGGATGGGTCAATCGTGCGGCTGCCCAAGATCCATCCGGGGATGTTGTTCGGCAAGGGCAAGATCGAAGAGCTGAAGGCCATATTCAAGGCGGCAGAGATCGAATTGGTTCTGATTGATGGACCGGTTACGCCGGTTCAGCAGCGCAATCTGGAAAAAGCATGGGGCGTGAAACTGCTGGATCGCACTGGGCTGATCCTGGAGATTTTCAGCGACCGGGCACGCACGTCAGAAGGTGTGCTGCAGGTCGAGATGGCCGCACTGTCTTATCAACGAACCCGCCTTGTCCGCGCCTGGACCCATCTGGAACGGCAGCGGGGCGGGTTGGGTTTTGTCGGCGGTCCGGGTGAGACGCAGATTGAGGCGGACCGCCGCGCCATTGATGAACAACTTGGCCGTCTGCGCCGTCAATTGGCCAAGGTGGTCAAAACCCGTGAGTTGCACCGCGCATCGCGCGCCAAGGTCCCGTTCCCGATTGTTGCGCTGGTCGGCTACACCAATGCCGGCAAATCGACATTGTTCAACAGGCTGACCGGGGCCGAGGTGTTGGCCAAGGATATGTTGTTCGCGACGCTTGATCCCACCATGCGCAAGATCGTCCTGCCGACCGGTGACGAGGTCATCATGTCGGACACGGTGGGTTTCATCAGTGATTTGCCGACCGAATTGGTCGCCGCCTTTCGCGCGACATTGGAAGAGGTTCTGGACGCAGATCTGATCATGCATGTCCGCGATATCAGCCATCCGCAAACCGAAGAGCAGGCGCAGGATGTCAACGCGATCCTGCATAATCTGGGCGTTGCGGATGAGGCGCCGATGATCGAGGTCTGGAACAAAATCGACCTGATGGAAGGCGATGAGCGCGAGGCGATGCTGACGCAAGCCGCACGCACCAATGATCTGTTTGCGATCTCCGCCGTGACGGGCGAGGGGCTGGATGCGTTGTTGGCGGCGATCCCTGATAAGCTGAAAGACCCGCGCAGCGAGGCGCGGTTGCATCTGTCGTTTTCAGAAGGGCGCAAACGGGCATGGCTGTTTGAGCAAGGCATTGTCACCGATGAACAGCAGGATGACGATGGTTATGCCATGACGGTATTCTGGACCGCCCTGCAGCGGGAACGTTTCGCGCGCCTTTAATTGGCCGGCCGCAGCACTGAAATCCCTACAGCCGCTGCGCGCGCCAGGTCGGGATCCAGTGACATGGGGATGTATTCACCACGCCGCCAAAGCTCACCCAGATTATCATAGTAGCGCGACAGCGGATGTCCTGACTGTCCGGTCGCGCTGATAAAGACCGAGCTGTCGGGATCGGCAAAGTCGTAGACCCCGCGATAGCCCGCAGCATGTACATTCTGAAACGGGGCGGGGCCTGTGCCAGATGTCTTGCCTCGCTGCAGCGTGTGATCGCCGCCGCTGGTCGACTGGCGAATATTTACGATCCAGTTCAGGATCGGAGTAGAGCCTAATACAGGATGATCGTGGGTTGCCTGATGCGCGTCGCCCCAACGGACAGCCTCAATCGCCTCGCCATGGTTTTCGGTGATCCAGAGCAGCGCCTCATCCAGCGCCTGTCTGGCGATGTCGGTACAGGTTTCAATCGGGGCGGATTGGATCACGTCACACCAAACGCTGGCCCCGTCAATGTCGCGAAACACCCGTTCGATGAAAATCGGGTCTGCGTGGGTGAACTCCGGGGCAAGTGGGCCCAGTTCATCGCGGATCAGACGCTTGTTCAACTCGCGGAGCCATGCCGCGTAGATCAGCGGCTCTGGCAGGTGTTCGTTCATTTCGCCGTTCCACGCGGTCAGCAGCAGCAGCGCGTCCTGCCGCCGCCGTTCGGGCGTGCCCGCAGGTGCCGCATCGCCGGTATAGGCCAGATTGGCGGTCATCAGGGATGTCAGCGTGCGCGCGGTAAAGCTGACGGTGTCCAGTTGCGCCTCGATAAAGCTGTCGCGGGTATGGACACCACGCGCCTGCATCAGCCGCCGCCACCGATAGATGCGCTGCGTATCGCCCCACAGATGCGAGACATGCTGCGGGAATTCCCGGTCGATGGTCTTGTTGTTGGTATTGCCCAGAATCCCGCCTTCGGGGTTCACAAATTCGGGGTTGTCGCTGTAGGGAAACCGGCCTTTCCAGCGGTTTTCGGGCAGATAGCCAAAGCTGGGCAAACGCCCCTGGCTTTGATGTGCGGCATCACGGGCGGGCAAGGCGCCAATGGTTTTCATCGCGATCCGGTTCCGGTCGGCGATGGTCAGGTTCTGCGCGGGGGCGATGTAGTCCTCGCCCGCGGCAATAGCTGCCGTGATCGTTTGCGCGCGCATGATCTTCATGGCGGCCGACATGGAGGTGTCGCGGTTTGACAACGCGCTCCATGCTATGGAAGTGACATGCCCTGGTGGGGTGATGGTGCCAAGGTCAAACTGATTGGCCGGCATGACTGGACCATTCGCTGTCCAGCGCAGCCTTAGTGTGACGGCGGGGGCGTCTTTGACCGTGATGATGCTGTCGCGGCTGCGGAAAGGAACCCAACCGCTGACATCCCGATATTCGTTGGGATTGTTCGGGTTGACCTCTTCGATCAGGATATCCTGATCATCGACATAGGCGGATGTGATGCCCCAGCCCAGATCGGCGCTGCGCCCGCTGAGGACAACCGGCATGCCGGGGATCGTGCCGCCGATCACCCCGCCAGAGGACAGTTCCAGCCGCGCCAGATACCAGATCGTCGGTGCGGTCAGCCCCAGATGCGGATCATTGGCTAGCAACGTGGCCCCGGTTGCGGAACGGGCGGCGTTGGCGGCCCAGGCATTGGATGCACCGGCCAGTTCGCGCGGCTTGATCGGCGACAGCGGGTCGTAAGCCATGCGCGTGTTGGGGGTAAAGGCGGGGACGCCGGGGATCAGTTCGGCATATTCCGGGAGGGCCGCGACCCCGCCTGTCGGATCGTCAGGCATGATATCGGCCAGCCGTTCGTTGCTGATCAGTAGGGACGTGCGGGCGCGCAGCACCTCGTTTTCCAGATGCGATGACAGTTGCAGCGCCATCAGCTTCATGATTGCCAGACTGTCTGCGGGCTGCCACGGGGCCACGGGATGGCTGAACAGCCACATTTCAGGCGCGCCGCGCCCACGGGCCCCGGCGTTGACTTCGTTGAGCCAGGCATTCACCCCGGCAGAGTAGGCGGTAAGGGCGGATTTGGTCTGGTCATCCTGCGCATCGACCGACGAAACCGCCAAACTATAGATATCAAACCGGCGCAGCACTTCATCAATGCCAACCGTGCGTTCGCCGAACAGTTCCGACAGGCGGCCCTGTGCGGTGCGCCGCAGCATGGTCATTTGCCACAGCCGGTCCTGTGCGTGGGCATAGCCAAGAGCGAAATACACGTCCTCGTCCCGCTGACCAAAGATGTGCGGCACATTGGCATTGTCGCGCACGATTTCGACGGGCGCACTGATGCCATCGACCACGCTGCTGGCGTTGTAGTCGGGCAGGGAACGCGAGGCGAAATAATACGCCAGCACAAGGGCCGCGACAGCGGCGAAAATCAATGCTGAGGCGAGCCGGACCAGCCAGCGAAAAATCAGAGCCATGCGCCCCTCTGGATTAGTGCACGGCTCTGTTTTAGCAGGGCCATATGGAAGGGCAAGCTAGCGTTCCGGGATCAGCCCGCGTGGGCTGAAGCGCAGCACCAGAAGCAGGATCAGACCCATGGTCAGCAGGCGCATATGTGCCGCCCCGTCGATCAACGTATCTTTCAGATTGCTGCCATCCGGCAGACCACTGGCGATAAAGTCCATCAGACCCAGACCAAGCGGTTCGACCATGACCCAGAGCCACCAGATGAGCATGCCACCCAGCACAGCGCCAAAGTTGTTGCCTGACCCTCCCACGATCACCATGACCCAGACCAGGAAGGTGAAGCGCAGGGGCTGGTAGGTGCCGGGCGTCAATTGCCCATCAAGCGTTGTCATCATGGCCCCGGCGATCCCACAAATGGCGGAACCGAGGATGAAGATTTGCAGGTGGCGGGCGGTCACGTCTTTGCCCATGGCTTCGGCAGCGACTTCGTTGTCACGGATTGCGCGCATCATCCGGCCCCATGGGCTATTCAGGGCCCGTTGTGCCAGCCACAGCAGGATGATCAGCACGATGGCAAAAAGCACACCGTAAGCCAGTTTGGTGTAAAGCGTCGATGCAGTGACAGGGTCCAAGCCAAGGCTGATGGCGCGTTCGACAAAGACAGGGTCGCTCTGCAGATCAACCTCGAAAGGGACAGGGCGGGGCAGGCCGATCACATTCTTGACACCGCGCCCCAGCCAGTCTTCGTTCTTCATGATGGCAATGATAATTTCGGCAATGCCCAGCGTGGCAATGGCAAGATAATCTGATCGCAGGCCAAGTGCTGTTTTTCCAATGATCCATGCCGCACCGGCGGCCAGTAGCCCGCCCACAGGCCAAGCGAGGAGCACAGGCAATCCAAGACCACCAAGATAACCCGTCGCGGCGGGGTTTACGGCCTCGACCGCAGCAACGCCGGGGTCAAAGACAGCACGGAAGGTGAAGAAGCCGACAATCAGCACCCCGAGAGTGATAAAGGTGCGGCTGCGCCCCAGAAACCGCCTTTGCGCAAAGATGGCGGCGGCGATTGTCGCGGCCCCGGCGATCAGCCCAAGGATAATCTGGAGGCCACCTGCCGCCCAAGCCTCGCCCACGGGCGGCATGGAGATCAGGACGGTGGCGAGGCCACCCAACGCGACAAAGCCCATGACACCGATATTGAACAACCCCGCAAATCCCCATTGCAGGTTTACACCCAGCGCCATGATGGCCGAAATCAGGCCCATATTCAGGATCAGCAGGGCAGTGTTCCAACCTTGGATAAGACCCGTTCCAAGGATCAGACAACCGACTAACGCGAAGAGTAGCGGGTTCTTGATGGCAGGGTTCATACGGATTGCCCCTTGAACAGGCCGGTCGGTTTGAAGAGCAGCACGATGATCAGGATTGCGAAGCTGACCGCAAATTTGTAATCAGTGGAGAGCAGTTGGACGAGGCCGTCCGGCTCCAGGCTTTCCGGCATCAGATAGACCAGCACCTTTTTCCAGGCGTAGGTGATCGTCACTTCGCTAAAGGCAATGACAAACCCGCCAGCAATGGCCCCAAGCGGATTGCCAAGCCCGCCCACAATGGCTGCGGCAAAGATCGGGAGCAGCAGCTGGAAGTAGGTGAAGGCCTTGAAGGATTTATCGAGGCCGTAAAGCACGCCTGCGGTGGTAGCGAGCGCCGCGACGATCATCCAGGTCACTTTGACCACCCAATCGGGGTTGATGCCGGACAGCAGGGCAAGATCTTCGTTATCCGAAAATGCTCGCATGGATTTACCGGTGCGGGTCTTGTTGAGAAACCAGAACAGCAAAGCGACCGCGATGACGGCGACCACGACCGTGATGGCTTGGGTGGTTTTGATTGCCAATCCTTCGCGCAGGCCGGTCATGTCGCGGAATTCGCGGGCGGTGATAATGAACCGTTCACCATCGGCAAAGCGGATGTCGTCGACCCCGATGATAAACCGCACCACGCCGTTCATCACGAACATCACACCCATGGAGACGATGACGAGGATCACAGGTTTCGCCTTTTGGTCACGGTAGAACTTGTAAATCAGCCAGTCGATGGCGAGAACCAGAAGGATCGTCATCCCGATCCCGACTGGCAGGGCGAGCAGGGCAGTGGGCAGCGGCCCGAAGGTGATGCCGACGGCCAATAGCAGGTTGGTCGCGATGATTGTCATGGCCGTGCCAAAGGCCATGGTGTCGCCATGGGCAAAGTTGGAAAAGCGCAGGATACCGTAGATCATCGTGACGCCGAGGGCACCGATGGCCAGCTGCGCGCCATAGGCAAGGCCTGGGACGAAGACAAAGTTCGCAAAGGCGACGAGGGCGTTGAGGAAGTCCATTAGTTCAACTCCTCGCAGGTGCCGGCATAAGATAAACTCGCACGCAACGGGCCACGAACCGTAAAGCTAGCTTTCAGATTTTCCAAGATTTCGAGGCTCACTTTTGGTGTCGTCAGCATTTCTGCAGGTGAGGTAAACAGGTCCGGTCCCGAAACTGAAAGCCTAAGATTGGTTTGATCGGTAACACTATTCACGCGTTCAGCCATGTTGAGTCTCGGACTCGCTGCGAGGAATTTAGTAGGCAACTCACGCCGAAAAACCGCAGGAACAATTTGACCTGAAAGAATGCCGGGCGTTCCGAACAAGTCACTATCACCGGCCATTGGATAGGCGAATACGTCGTCTTTCACCTGCCAGTACCAAGAATCTGGGGGGGTCCGGGTCATCAGTAATTCGTCCACGTCCTCACACTGGTCAGGCTTGCTCAACAAACATGCCGTTTGAAAACTGCATAGGTATTGTGCAGCCGATGCACCGGTGGATGTCAGAGTGCAGATCACGATGAATGACGGCAGTAGTATGCGTTGGCAGATCTTTTTCATCCCCCCAAGAAACTCCGTCTCACTTCCGCGTCCGCGAGCAGCTCTTTCCCGGTCCCGGTATGCGCGTTTCGCCCCTGCACCAGAACATAGGCTTTGTCTGCGATCTCAAGCGCTTGGCGCGCGTTCTGTTCGACCATCAGGATCGGGATGCCGGTGCGGGCGACCTCGATGATGCGGTCGAAAAGTTCGTCCATCACGATGGGGCTGACGCCTGCGGTGGGTTCGTCCAGCATCAGCACCTTGGGTTTGGTCATCAGCGCGCGACCGACCGCGACCTGCTGGCGTTGACCGCCGGATAGCTCTCCAGCGGCCTGATTGCGTTTTTCCTTGAGGATCGGGAACAGGTCATAGACCTGAGCCATGGTATCCCGGAAATCGTCACGGCGGATGAAAGCCCCCATTTCAAGGTTTTCTTCCACCGTCATCGACGTAAAAATGTTGGAAGTCTGAGGCACGAACCCCATGCCCTTGACCACGCGCTGTTGCGGCGACAGATGGGTGATATCCTCACCATCGAGCCGCACGGCCCCGTCATTGACGTTCAACATGCCGAAAACGGCCTTCATTGCCGTGGATTTGCCAGCGCCGTTCGGGCCGACAATCACCGCAATCTCGCCCTTTTCGGCAGCAATCGTACAGGAATGCAGAATATCCGGGCCTTTGCCATACCCCCCGGTCATCGCATCACCGATCAGGAACGGATCACCATGCTTTGCAGTGCTGTTGCCTGATCGCCGGTCAACCTTTTCGAGGGTGCTTCCTGGCTCCCTCGTGATCGACCGGTCCTTATTGCCTCTGTCATCGTGGTAGGGGCTGTCGCTCACGGATTAACATACTCCGACAGGAAGGGCAGATAGGTGGTCAGCGTGTCGCGCATCAGCGCCTGTTCTGATGCATCCGCATAGTTGCCATAGATCCAATAAAGCGTGGCTGCGGCACCAAGAATGGCCCCCAGAAGGATGGTGAATAGGAATTTCATGTCGCACTTACCTTGTCTTTGTTCTTCAATCCGGTGCCGAGATAGGCCTCGATCACCTGTTCATTGGCCTTGATCTCTTCCAAGGTCCCTTCGGCCAGCACATGACCCTCTGCCATACAGATAACCGGGTCACACAGGCGGCCGATGAAGTCCATGTCATGCTCAATCACCACAAATGTATAGTTCCGTTCTTGGTTCAGGCGGATAATCGCGTCCCCGATTGTGTTCAAAAGGGTACGGTTCACGCCTGCGCCAACTTCGTCGAGGAAAACGATCCGGGCGTCGACCATCATGGTACGCCCCAGTTCCAGCAGCTTTTTCTGGCCGCCGGACAGGTTGCCTGCCTTTTCTTCCTTCAGGTGGTCAATTGTTAGGAATTCAATCACTTCGTCCGCTTTGGCCTTGAGCGCGCGTTCTTCGTCAGCGATCCGCCTGCGCCCGAACCAGGTGTTCCAAAGCCGCTCGCCAGACTGGTCGGCGGGCACCATCATAAGGTTTTCCCGGACCGTCATGGATGAAAACTCATGCGCGATCTGAAAGGTGCGCAGCAACCCCTTGTGGAACAATGTATGCGGGGGGAGGCCGGTGATGTCTTCGCCCATCATGGTCACACGACCCGATGTTGGTTTAAGAACGCCGGCAATTACATTGAAAAGCGTTGTTTTTCCGGCCCCATTAGGTCCGATTAATCCGGTGATCGTCCCTTCGTCGATGCGCAGGCTTGCATCATCGACCGCGTGAAAACCACCAAAGGTTTTCACCAGATTTTCAACAACAATCATATCGTCCCCTTACACGCTGTCCCGACGTGTATTCCTGTTGGCAAACGGCGCGGGAAAATCCCGCGCCGTCGACCTTTTTGATGGGCTGATCAGCGGTAGCCGATTGTCGAATAGACGCCATCGGCGAATTCGACTTCCTGATAATTACCGGCAGATTCGCCGGGTCCGATCAGTTCCACGGCCGACGCGCCGACATAGTCGATTTCTTCGCCTGCAGCCAGCAGCTCAAGACCCTTCTGAAGTTCTCCAGGGAAGATCTCGGTGCCGGGGGCGTTAGCCACATCCATTACGTGATCCTTGAAGTCGGCAGAAGCCGATGACCCGGCCGCCTGCATGGCGAGCATGATCAGGGCGGCTGCATCATAGGATTCGGGGCTGAATGCGCCTGTTCCGTCAAAACCGGCCTCGGATGCCATTTCAACAAACTTGGCGGCACCCGGGCTGTCCGTGCCGGGATATGCACCGAAGGATCCGTTCAGTTCGTCACCGAAGTTTTCATTCAGCTTCACGCCGACCATGCCGTCAGGCACGTAGAACGTGTCGAACGCACCGGAGTCCAAGGCGGAACGAATAACGCCGGACCCACCTTGGTCAACGTAACCTGCAACAACCAACACCTCACCACCGGCTGATGCCAGCGCGCCGACTTCGGCAGAGTAGTCGGCCTTGCCGTCTTCATGGGCAGCAGAGATGGTGACGGTGCCGCCAGCCTCTTCGAATGCCGCCTGGAACGAATCTGCCAGACCCTTGCCGTAGTCGTTGTTGGTATAGGTCAGGGCCACTTCGCTGATGCCACGATCTTGCAGGATTTCCGTCATGATCACGCCCTGGCGTGCATCAGATGGGGCGGTCCGGAAGAACAGGCCGTCATCCTCGGCGGTCGAAAGACCCGGTGACGTGGCCGAGGGTGAGATCATCACAACGCCGTTTGGACGCGCCACGTTCTGCAGGATTGCACCCGTGACGCCGGAACAGTCAGCGCCCATGATTGCGTTCACGTTGTCGGATGTGACCAGACGTTCGGCGGCTGTTGTTGCTGCACCGGCATCGATACATGTGCTGTCGCCGCGTACGGATGTAACCTTGGCCCCGCCCAGCAATGCGCCTGATTCAGTGACTTCGGTCATCGCCAGTTCCGCGCCGTCGCCCATGGCGGGGGTGATCGATTCAAGCGGGCCGGTGAAGCCGAGGATCACGCCGATCTTTACTTCTTCGGAATGGGCGTCAGCAAATGCGGCACCCGCAAGCATGGTCATGGCGGTTGTCGCCATCATTAGTTTTTTCATTGTCGTCTCCCTAGTGGATGTCTTTATCCTGCGGCGCAGATTAGCAGGCAGTTTCCAAAAGGAAAGGCGGAAGCCACGGGCAAATGACCTTAAAATTGGGGTTTTTGCGGGATGAAACCCCGTCTGTCGTGGGGGTCGAGACAATGGCAGCTGTACCCCGTTATTTGTCTACACCGAAAGTCGCGCGGCGTGGCTGCCCCGTTCCCGATAGGGTGTCGTGTCGTAATGTGACCGATAGCATTTCGAGAAATGTGAGGGGGATGCAAACCCGCAGGCGAGCGCCACGTTGATTACCGTCATGTCGGTCTGCATGAGCAGGTTGCGCGCCTTTTGTAGCCGCAGTTCCATGTAGTATCGCTTGGGGCTGCGCGACAGATACCGCCGGAAGAGGCGTTCCAGCTGGCGCGTCGACATACCCACCTCTTTGGCGAGGATGGCGGGACTGATCGGTTCCTCGATATTCTGTTCCATCATTTGAATGACGCGAGACAGCTTGGGGTGACGCACGCCAATCCGGGTCGGGATCGACAGGCGCTGCGTGTCCTGATCCGTGCGAATCGACGAATAAATCAGGATATCGGCGACTGCATTGGCGAGATCCTCGCCATGATCATCGGCAATGATCTTGAGCATCAAATCAATTGAGGCTGTGCCGCCCGCAGTTGTGATCCGGTTTCCATCGACGACAAAGATTGATTTGGTCAGCTCGACCTCGTCGAATTCTTCAGCGAAACTGTCCTGATTTTCCCAATGGATGGTTGCTTTCTTGCCGTCCAGCAGACCCGCCTTGGCCATGGTGTAACCCGCGGTACAAAGCCCGGCCACCGTTGCACCGCGCCGCGCCTCGCGACGCAGCCAGTTCAGGGTGCGCTTGGTCGTGGCGCGTTGCACATCGACCCCACCACACAGCATGATCGTGTCATCGCGATCCAGCTCAATCAGATCGCCTTCGAGCCGGAAGGTGCAACCGTTCGAACACACAGCGTCTTCGCCGCCTTCGCCGATGATCTTCCAATCATAAAGTTTCTTGCCTGCGGTCCGGTTCGCAATCCGCAGGCTTTCCAGCGCGCTGGCGAAACACAGCATCGTAAAGTCCTGCATCAGCACAAACACAAAGCGGCGCGGTTTGCCACGATGGTCGACTTCAACGATTTGAGGTTCGATAGACATGATGCTGGGCCTGAAAAGCAGTTCGTCGCGAGACCTCAGCAGGTTTGTTGCTTGCGTTCAAGGGGGAAACCGCCGTTAGGCCTGCATCGGGGCCGTCGGCGCGCTGATATCAATGGCCGTGCCGTCGGGGTCCTCAACCAGCATGCGGCGTTGGCCATAGGGCATGTCCGTGGGGGGAGAGATGACCTTGGCCCCGATTTCTTCGGCTTTTCTCGCCGCCTGGTCACAATCGGCAACGACGAATGTCACGATGACGCCGGAAGGTGCCGCTTGCAGCGGAGCTGGAACAATTTCGTGGTCCCGCTGCAGGATGCCGTATTCAAGGCCCGGAATATCGTGATGCGACATGATCACGAACCAATCCGCAGCAAAGTGGCGGTGCATGCCCAGTAGTTCTTCGTAGAACCGGGCCGACCGTTCCACGTTACTGCTGAGGATGTTGATAAAGCTTCTTTGCATAATCTCTGCTCCGTCAAATATGTGGTGCATCGCCCCGAGACATGGCCGAATGTCGCCCTAATCGCGGCAATTTGCCATTGGCGCCTCACGCAGGGCGCGTTATAGGCTGCATTTGATAGCGTTAACTGCGATATCCACAACCTGATATGGAGCAAGACAATGACCAACTGGCAAAAATCTGACTGGCGCAACAAGCCCCGGGTTCAGATGCCTGACTATACCGATGCAGCCGCCCTGAAAGCTGTTGAAGGTCGTCTTGCCGGTTATCCACCGCTGGTCTTTGCAGGTGAGGCACGCAAGCTGAAATCGGAACTGGCTGCTGTCAGTCGGGGCGAGGCGTTTTTGTTGCAGGGCGGGGACTGCGCCGAAAGCTTTGCGGAATTCAGTGCGGACAGCATTCGCGACACCTTCAAGGTGATGCTGCAGATGGCCATGGTGCTGACCTATGGGGCCAAGGTGCCGGTGGTAAAGGTGGGTCGGATGGCGGGCCAGATGGCCAAGCCACGCTCCGCACCGACCGAGACTGTGGATGGGGTCGAACTGCCCAGCTACCGTGGTGATATCATCAACGGGTTCGAGTTCACTGAAGGCAGCCGCATCCCCGATCCGGAACGTATGCTGCAGGCCTATCTGCAGGCGGCTGCCACGCTGAACCTGCTACGCGCATTTTCGACCGGTGGCTTTGCCAATGTCCATGAGGTCCATAAGTGGACGCTAGGTTTCACCGACGCAAACGAGGTGGCGAAATACAGCGATATGGCCAGCCGGATCAGTGACACCCTGGACTTCATGGAAGCCGCTGGTCTGACCACCGAGACAAATCACGAGCTGCAGACAGTCGATTTCTACACCTCTCATGAAGCTTTGTTACTAGAGTATGAAGAGGCGCTATGCCGCCTCGATTCAACTTCCGGTAATTGGCTGGCCGGGTCCGGCCACATGATCTGGATTGGGGATCGCACCCGCCAGCCTGACGGCGCACATGTGGAATTCTGCAAAGGTGTGCAGAACCCGATCGGCCTGAAATGCGGACCAAGTATGACATCAGGGCATCTGAAAGCATTGATGGCGTCGCTGAACCCCAAGAACGAAGCGGGTCGCCTGACCCTGATCGCGCGCTTTGGGGCCGGGGCCGTTGGTGAACATCTGCCGCGCCTGATCAAGGCGGTCGAGGAAGAAGGGGCCAACGTCGTTTGGACCTGTGACGCGATGCACGGCAACACGATCAAGTCGACCACCGGCTACAAGACCCGACCGTTCGAAAGCGTGTTGCGCGAGGTCAAGGAGTTCTTTGCCGTCCACAACGCCGAAGGCACAATCCCCGGAGGTGTGCATTTCGAAATGACGGGCAAGGACGTGACCGAATGCACCGGTGGTGTCCGTGCTGTGACGGATGAGGACCTGTCAGATCGTTATCACACGGCTTGTGACCCGCGCCTGAATGCGTCTCAGTCGCTGGAACTGGCCTTCTTGGTTGCCGAGGAGTTGTCGGCCCGCCGCAACAAGATGCAGCAGGCCAAAGCGGGCTGATTACCCGTTATTGACCACCAAACGCAGGGCCGGGCGCGCATCGTCTGGCCCTGTTGCGTTTGTGGGGTGGATCATGCTTTGCACGCTGGCCAGTTGCAGGCCGAGCGTTTCGTGACGGATACGGGCACCCTTTGCAATCTCAAACCGGCGGGGGCGTGTGCCTGTTTCGCCCTCTGTCACCATGGCGCCCAGAATGCGGGTCGTTTCGCCCTTGTTGTCGCGCAAGGGCAGCAGGAGCATTGTACCGGTCAGATGCGGCCGGATCAGGCTGCCGGGCGAATTCAGAGGCACACCGATGATCGCTGGTTCGGTAAACGCGGCCTCGACCAGTCTGGCGATATCGTCACGGGCCTCTGGTGCGAAGAACGTGCTCAGCGGCATGCCGCGCGCATCCATCTTCAGAAGGTCATGCAGTTTTTGGCCTGCGACGCGCATCCGGGCGATCCCCGGCGCGACCCGCTGCAGAATAAACGCATGGGGCAGGGCGCTGTCGATCTGGCTCGGCTCGATATCATTCCGCGAGGGGATCCGCTGGGCATGGCGCAAGGCCTGCCAGTACCGCTCGAGGCTTTCAAGCGTCTCGTTTCCGGCACCGGGTAGGTCTGCGCGGCGACGTTGTGGATTGTCCTCTACGATTTTCATGGCTCTTTCTACTTTCGCTATGGTTGCCCCAGCTGGTGCAAAACCATTTCATTTCGTTAGAAAGGTTTTAACAAAGATTACCCATAGATTCATTTAACAAAGTGTTAATGGGTTAATTTGAAATAAATCGCGATGGTTGCCTCGGGGTTTGGTTTTGCCTTAGGTGCAGGGAACAAAAAACTGACGGGGCAGTACGACATGATCCAATCCATGACCGCATTTGCAAGCCGGACCGGCACCCTTGGCCCGGCCTCCTGGAGTTGGGAGATGCGCGGGGTCAATGCGCGTGGCCTTGATTTGCGGCTGCGTATGCCGGACGGGATCGAGGGGCTTGAGGTGGCGTTGCGCGCCGCATTGGGCAAGGCGCTGGCGCGGGGCAACGTGACAGTGAACCTGCGCCTGATGCGCGAAGAAGCGGGGACTGCCCTTGCCTTGGATGAAACGCAACTGGATACTGTGCTGAAGGCGCTGGATGCGGTGCAGGACCGTGCCTTTACAATGGGTGTCACGCTGGCGCAGCCGACCGCAGCCGATGTTTTGTCGCAGCGGGGTGTTCTGGTGCCGGCCAAACCGAATAGTCTGGATGATGATCTGGCCAAGGCGCTGATTGCGGATATCGCGCCTTTGGTCGGTGATTTTGTGAAGATGCGCCAAACCGAAGGGCATGCGTTACATCAGGTGATCACAGATCAACTGGCCCAGATCGAAACTTTGACTGGCGCGGCAGCAGAGGCCGCAGCCGCCCGCGCGCCGCAGGTCAAGGCCAACCTGACCACAGCGCTACGGCGTGTGATGGATGATGTCACTGAGATCGAAGAGGGGCGCGTGGCGCAGGAACTGGCGCTTCTGGCGGTCAAATCGGATGTGACCGAAGAGATTGATCGTCTGCAGACCCATGTAGCGGCAGCCCGTGATTTGCTGGCCGATCAAAAACCTGCGGGACGGAAACTGGATTTTCTTGCACAGGAATTTAACCGGGAGGCGAATACCTTGTGCGCCAAGGCGCAGTCCGCCCCGCTCACCGCGATCGGCCTTGATCTGAAAGCGGTGATTGACCAGATGCGCGAGCAAATTCAGAATGTGGAGTAGCGTGATGTCCCGACGCGGTCTTTTGATTATCCTGTCATCCCCCTCAGGCGCCGGGAAATCAACATTGGCGGGGCGGTTACGGGTCTGGGACGATACGCTCCGCTTTTCTGTTTCCGCAACGACGCGCGCGCCGCGCGAGGGCGAGGTTGACGGGCAGGATTACTTTTTCGTTTCGGTGCCAGAGTTTCAGAAGCAGGTAGCCGAAGGCCAAATGCTGGAACACGCGCAGGTCTTTGGCAACTATTACGGATCGCCGCAGGCCCCGGTCCGCGAGGCCATCGACAGTGGGCGCGACGTGTTGTTCGACATCGATTGGCAAGGCGCGCAACAAATCAGCAACTCGGCCTTGCAGGAACATGTGCTGTCGATCTTCATTCTGCCCCCTTCTATCACCGAGCTGCATCGCCGTCTGGTCAACCGCGGACAGGATGCACCTGATGTGATTGAAGGCCGGATGCAGAAAAGCTGGGATGAAATCAGCCATTGGGATGGCTATGATTACGTCCTGATCAACGACGATCTGGACGCGACAGAGGAACGGCTGAAGACTATCATCAGTGCGGAGCGGCTGCGCAGATCGCAACAGCCGCAACTGGTTGATCATGTCCGCCGTCTGCAAACCGAATTCGGAGACCGAAGATGAGCCTTTATGCCTTGAATGATGTTTCACCCACCGTTGCTGATGATGCGTGGGTGGCGCCGGGCTGCCATTTGATCGGCAACGTCATATTGGCAGCCAAATCATCGGTGTGGTTCGGTTCTACCCTGCGGGGGGACAATGAGCCGATTACGATTGGTGAGGGGACCAATGTGCAGGAAAACTGTGTCATGCATACCGATATGGGCTTTCCGCTGATGGTCGGTGCAGGTTGTACGGTGGGGCATAAGGCCATGCTGCATGGCTGCACCATTGGTGACAACAGCCTGATCGGTATGGGTGCGACGGTCCTGAACGGTGCCGTCATTGGCGCGAACTGCCTGATCGGTGCGGGTGCGTTGATCACAGAAGGCAAAAAGATCCCTGCCGGCTCACTCGTCATGGGCAGCCCGGGCAAGGTGGTGCGAGAGCTTGACGCAAACGCAATAAACGCGCTCAAGGCGTCGGCATTGCATTATCAGGAAAATGCGGCACGTTTTCGGAACGGGCTCACGGCGCTTTGATCACTCCCCGGCCATGCGCGGCATCAAGAGCAGGTCAAAATCCAATTGCGGTGCAAAATTTCGCACCTCCTGCCGTATCAGGTCCGCATCAGGCAGGTCGTCGGCAATGGCGCGATAGCGCCCCTGAAACCGCAATTCGATCAATTTGACTGCAACATCCACCGCATCGAAATCATCAGCCACCAGTGGCGACAGGATGATATCGGGCTCTTTCTCGTTCACGACATCGGCGTTCAGTGCCTCGATTTCGACAAACTGAAAACCGTCGAGGGGTGGGACAACGCGACCCTGCGCCCGCCAACGAGCCAGATCACCAATCACCAGCGTGTTGCTGGCAAGACCCTCGAGCGCGTCTGGAAACGGCGCGGTACGACCGCGTTCTGCTTGACCTGACATATGTGTTCCAATTCCGGAATTGTGAGTGGTTGAGTAAGATGGTGTCGCCTATAAAACGCCCGGTTACCCGCGAATGTTCCAAATCGTTAAAGATTTATTTGCTTGGCAGGCACAAGTCTTGGGGAATAAAGAGCCTCAAACACGAAATGAGGTTGGCCGCGTGACATCCGATACACTTTCTGCTGTCACCGACGCATTGCCGATCCCGGTTCTGGTCATTGGGCCTGATGATCGTATCCGCGCGGCAAACCCACCGGTTGAGGCTGTATTGGGTGCCGGAATTGTCGGTCGGCTTTATATTACCATCCTTCGGCAACCCGCATTACTCGAAGCGATTGCGAAAGTGCGCGACGGTGTGGATTCTCAGGCAACACGGTTTGCTGGACGCGACGGAACCAAGGATACCATCTACCGCGTGGTCATTGCCCGTGCTGGTACCGACATTGTTCTGTCTTTCGAAGATCAGACCGCCGCCGAAGAAGCGGGCCAGATGCGCCGCGATTTCGTGGCGAATGTCAGCCACGAATTGCGCACGCCACTGACGGCCCTTCTCGGCTTTATCGAAACGTTGGGAGGAGCGGCCCGCGATGATGCCGCAGCGCGGGACCGGTTTCTCGCTATCATGCAGCAGGAGGCCAGCCGGATGACGCGGCTGGTCGATGATCTTTTGTCGCTCAGCCGCGTTGAGGAAGATGAGCGGGTGCGACCGCGAGAAGAGGTCGATCTGGCCGGAATACTGTTGTCAGTCATCAAGGGGTTGGAACCACAGGCAGAGAAGGCGGGGGTGAAAGTATGTCTGCGCGCGCCGGAAGAGTCCGAAGTCGTGCCAGGTGATACGGGACAGCTGATACAGGTGTTCAGTAACCTTATCGAAAACGGCATCAAATACGGCGCATCAGGCGGTGTGGTCAATGTCACCCTGTTCAACCGCGAAGCTCACGCGCGTTTGCGGGGCGAAGGGGTGCAGGTCAGCGTGGCTGACCGTGGCGATGGCATTCCATCCCACCATATCGCCCGGCTGACGGAGCGATTTTACCGTGTGGACAATCACCGGTCCCGCGAGGTCGGCGGCACCGGCCTTGGCCTGGCGATTGTCAAACATATCGTGAATAGGCACAGGGGGCGCCTGGTCATCGAAAGTGAAGAGGGGCAAGGGACAGAAGTATCTGTGTTTTTGCCCACCCAATGACTGTCATAAAACTTTTACTTAACTGTCACAGAACGTTCAGGCGGCGACGCTAAACGGGCCGCAATGGTTGCGCGGCTCGCGCGCGGCCAATGTTTGACTGACAGGAGTGATTTGATGTCGATCATGAAACTGACCGCAACAACCGCGGCCATCGCCCTTACCACAACCGCTGCATTCGCCCGTGACAACGTTCAGGTTGCCGGGTCTTCCACGGTGCTGCCCTATGCGTCCATCGTCGCCGAGGTATTTGGTGAAAACTTTGACTTTCCGACACCCGTTATTGAATCCGGCGGCTCCTCTGCCGGCCTGAAGCGTTTCTGCGAAGGCGTGGGTGAAAACACCATCGATATCGCCAACGCATCCCGCGCGATCCGTCCCGCCGAGGTTGAAGCCTGCGCCGCAGCCGGTGTAACCGACATCATCGAAGTGCGTATCGGGTATGACGGCATCGTCTTTGCCTCTGACATCAATGGCAACGCGTTCGAATTCACCCCCGAAGACTGGTACAAGGCGCTGGCCGCCGAGCATTTCATTGACGGTGAACTGGTCTCGAACACCTTGACCAACTGGAACGAGGTGAACCCCGATTTCCCCGACCAGCCAATTCAGGCCTTCATCCCCGGCACCAAGCACGGCACACGTGAAGTGTTCGAAGAAAAGGTGATCCTGGCCGGTTGTGAAGAGGGTGGTTTCCTGCAGGCGATGCTGGATGCAGGCGTTGACGAAGACACAGCCGAAGGCACTTGCATGGCGATCCGTACCGATGGCCGGTCCGTGGACATTGACGGTGACTACACCGAAACACTGGCCCGCATTGACGCTGACAATAACGGTATCGGCGTGTTTGGTCTGTCGTTTTACGAAAACAACACCAACAAGCTGCAGGTTGCCACGATGAATGGTGTGGTGCCGACGACAGAAAGCATTGCTGCAGGCGACTACCCTGTGTCTCGCCCGCTCTATTTCTACATCAAGGCCGCCCATATCGGCGTGATCCCTGGTCTGAAAGAATTCGCAGAGTTCTTTGTCTCTGATGAGATCGCCGGTCCTGACGGTCCGCTGGCCGAATATGGTCTGGTGTCGGATCCGGAACTGGCGGACGTTCAGGAAACCGTGGCAGACGAAGTTGTTATGGGTTCCGGAACCTGATCCAAGATGAAAACAGAGGGGTGCGGTGCGCCGCACCCTTCAATCCAATGAATATCTGGATGCTATCATGCTGTCGCTGACGACCCCGCTTCTCATCATTCTTGCGCTGGCCGTCATTGGCTTTTTCCTGGCCAAGTCCCGTGCATTGCAGGTGGCAGGCGGTGACATTCGCGGTCTGGTATCGCTTCCCAGCCAACATGCGCTGAACACTGTGATGGCGACGATTGTCCCCCCGCTGGCTGCGATCTTTCTGATATCCCTGTATGTCCGCATCACCGATGGCACCGGCTCATGGTTCTTTACCCTTGTTGTGATCGGCCTTGCAGTGACCGGGCTTGCGCTATCACTGATTAGTATCAAACAGGAAAGCCGTGCCCGGACCTATGCGGAACGGTGGATTTTGGGCCTGCTGATCTTCGCCTCGACAATTGCGATCATGACGACTGTTGGCATTGTGTTTTCTATGCTGTTCGAAACGTTCAATTTCTTCGGACAGTATGACTGGCGCGACTTCTTCTTGTCGACCAATTGGTCCCCGAATTTCCGTGGCAATTCGGATCTGGGGATCATCCCGCTGCTTTGGGGTACGCTTTACATCAGCTTCATCGCCTTGGCCTTCGCGGTGCCAATCGGACTGTTCGCCGCGATCTATCTTTCGGAATATGCGGGGCCACACATGCGATCCATCGCGAAACCCGCCATCGAAGTGTTGGCCGGTATTCCGACAATCGTCTATGGGCTGTTTGCGCTGATCACGGTCGGGCCCTTTCTGCGCGATTACTTCGCATCACCCATGGGTTTTGGTGAAAGCGCGTCATCGGTGATGACCGCCGGGTTGGTGATGGGCGTCATGCTGATCCCCTTTGTCAGCTCTTTGTCAGATGACATCATTAACGCCGTACCACAGGCGATGCGTGACGGATCGCTGGGTTTGGGGGCCACCAAATCCGAAACCATCCGGCAGGTTGTCGTACCTGCCGCGCTGCCCGGGATCGTGGGTGCCATCCTGCTGGCCGCATCCCGCGCGATTGGCGAGACGATGATCGTGGTCCTCGGGGCAGGGGCCGCCGCGCGCCTGTCATTGAATCCGTTCGAGGCGATGACCACCGTCACCGTCAAGATTGTCAGCCAGTTGACCGGCGATACCGATTTCGCCAGCCCTGAAACACTGGTCGCCTTCGCCCTGGGTCTGACGCTGTTCGTCATCACCCTGGGGCTGAATGTCTTTGCCCTCTACATCGTGCGCAAATATCGGGAGCAGTACGAATGAAAACCTCGCTTCTGAAACTGGACACGCGAACCAAGAAGCGCAACGCGGCAGAGGCGCGGTTCAAGGCCTATGGGCTTACGGCGATCATCATTGCCATGCTGGCGCTGCTGATCCTGCTGACCTCTGTACTGGGCAATGGTCTCAGCTCATTCCGGCAAACCTTTATCACGCTGAATGTTGAGCTGGTCGAAGACAAGCTGGACAAATCAGGCGTGCGTGATCTGGAGGTCATGTCCAAGGTGACGACGATCAGCTACGCGCCGCTATTGCGCGATGCACTGATTGCGGAGTTGGATGAACGGGGTATCGAAAACCCGCTGTCGAACCGAGATCTGGGCGACATGATTTCCAAAGAGGCGGCGGCGACCGTGCGCAACCGCGTGTTGGCCAACCCTGATCTGGTGAGGCAGACGATCACATTTGACGTTCTCGCCTCTGGCCGCATCGACGCCTTCTTCAAAGGCGATGTCACAATGGAAAGCGCAGTGCTCGACAGCAACACCTCACCCGAGGCGCTCACCATCGCCCAACAGCTTGCCGATGCCGGCGTGATCGAGACCAAGTTCAACTGGAATTTCTTTGTCTGGCCGGACGCATCGGTTCAGCGACCCGAGGCCGCGGGTCTGGGCGTTGCCATTCTGGGATCACTTTACATGATGATTGTGGTGCTGGTCCTGGCGCTGCCCATTGGCGTGGCATCGTCGATTTATCTTGAAGAGTTCGCACCGAAAAACCGCTGGACCGACCTGATCGAGGTGAATATCTCAAACCTCGCTGCGGTGCCGTCGATTGTTTACGGGATCCTGGGACTGGCGATCTTCATCAACTTCATGGAATTCAACCAATCCTCGCCACTTGTGGGCGGTCTGGTGCTGACGCTGATGACCTTGCCCACGATCATCATATCGACCAGGGCCGCATTGAAATCCGTGCCGCCATCAATCCGCGATGCGGCACTGGGGGTCGGGGCGTCAAAGATGCAGTCGGTATTCCATCATGTGCTGCCACTTGCGGCACCCGGCATTCTGACCGGCACGATCATCGGACTGGCGCAAGCACTGGGCGAGACGGCCCCGCTCTTGCTGATCGGCATGGTGGCGTTTGTCCGCGAATATCCCGCCGCCTACACACCTGAGGCCGGACTGTTTGGTGAGGCGTCAACCGCCCTGCCGGTGCAGGTTTTTAACTGGACACAGCGGTCTGATCCGGCCTTTGTTGAACGGGCCTCTGGCGCGATCATCACGTTGCTTGTGTTCCTTCTGATTATGAACGCGGTTGCGATTTACTTGCGCCGCCGCTTTGAACGGCGCTGGTAGGAGAGCTCAAATGGAAGATATGTATCACGCGGACCGGGCCATGAGTACAGAGCAAGACACCAAGATCTCAGCCAAAGGCGTTCAGGTATACTACGCCGATAACCACGCCATCAAGGATGTGAATGTCGAGATCGCGGACAAGACCGTGACCGCCTTTATCGGGCCTTCGGGCTGTGGCAAATCCACCTTTCTACGCTGCCTGAACCGGATGAATGACACCATCGATATCTGCCGGGTCGAAGGGGATATTCTGCTGGACGGCGAAGACATCTATGACCCCAAGGTTGATCCGGTGCAGTTGCGCGCAAAGGTCGGTATGGTGTTTCAGAAGCCCAACCCGTTTCCGAAGTCGATCTATGACAATGTTGCCTATGGGCCGAAGATCCATGGTCTTGCCCGTAACAAGGCGGAACTGGACGAAATCGTTGAAAAATCCCTGCGCAAGGCCGCACTTTGGAACGAAGCCAAGGACCGTCTGAATGCCCCCGGCACGGGCCTGTCAGGTGGTCAGCAGCAGCGGCTTTGCATTGCCCGGGCAATTGCCACAGCGCCCGAGGTTCTGCTGATGGATGAACCCTGTTCGGCGCTCGACCCGATTGCAACGGCACAGGTCGAGGAATTGATCGACGAACTGCGCCAAAGCTTTTCGGTGGTGATCGTCACGCATTCCATGCAGCAGGCGGCACGGGTCAGTCAGAAAACCGCGTTTTTCCACCTCGGGAATCTGGTGGAGTATGACGACACGGACAAGATTTTCACCAATCCCGAAGACAGCCGCACGGAAAGCTATATTTCCGGCCGGATCGGGTAAGGAGCGCATATGATGCACGAACATATTTCATCGGCCTATGATCGCGATCTTGAGGGCATCACCACACTGATCATGACCATGGGCGGGCTTGTCGAGGATGCGATCCTGAAGGCCGCCAAGTCGCTGGCTGATCGCGACGTTGAACTGGCAGAAAAGGTCAAAGCAGCCGACAAGGCGATTGACGCGCTTGAGATGCAAATCAACGAAGAAGCCGCGCGGACAATCGCGCTAAGAGCGCCTGTTTCCAAGGACTTGCGATCCATTCTTACAGTTCTCAGGCTGGCCGCGTCATTGGAACGGATTGGTGATTATGCCAAGAATATCGCCAAACGCACCAGCGTGTTGGTCGAGATGAGCCCGGTGAACGGATCTGATGCCGCGCTGCGCCGGATGGCGCGCGAGGTCGAACAGATGCTCAAGGATACGCTGGATGCCTATGTGCGTGGTGACGCGGAACTGGCTGAGGATGTGCGCCAGCGCGACCACGAAGTGGACCAGATGTATAATGCGCTTTTCCGCGAGTTCCTGACCTTCATGATGGAAGACCCGCGCAACATCACTGCGTGTATGCATCTGCACTTCATGGCCAAGAACATTGAGCGTATGGGTGATCTGACCACCAATATGGCCGAGCAGGTGATCTATCTGGTGACTGGTGAAATGCCGGATGAGGCGCGGCCCAAGGGTGACAAAACAGCGTATGTAACTGACCCCGGCTAAAACCGATGGCACAACAACCACATGTTCTTGTCGTGGAAGACGAACCCGCCCAAAGGGAGGTTCTGGCCTATAATCTGGAGGCCGAAGGATTTCGCGTCACACGCGCCGAAAATGGCGAAGATGGTCTGATTTGCGTCGATG
Organism: Yoonia sp. SDW83-1; assembly: GCF_046762885.1. Taxonomy (NCBI): domain Bacteria; kingdom Pseudomonadati; phylum Pseudomonadota; class Alphaproteobacteria; order Rhodobacterales; family Paracoccaceae; genus Yoonia; species Yoonia sp. SDW83-1. The sequence continues at coordinate 41,415 of NZ_JBKQXO010000005.1, read as the reverse complement.
AAGATGCGCCTGATGTGATCGTACTGGATTGGATGATGCCGCATCTGTCAGGCATCGAAGTGTGCCGGCGCTTGAAGATCAAGCCAGAGACCCGTGCGATTCCGATCATTATGCTGTCGGCCCGTTCAGAAGAGGTTGATAAGGTGCGCGGTTTGGAAACTGGTGCGGATGATTATGTGGTCAAGCCATATTCTGTCTATGAACTGATGGCCCGCGTTCGCGCGCAGCTGCGCCGCGTGCGCCCCGCCACGGTGGGCCAGGTTTTAACCTATGACGACATTGTTCTGGATGCCGAAACCCATCGGGTCACACGGGGTGACAACCAGCTAAAACTTGGCCCAACTGAGTTTCGGCTGCTGACCACTTTCATGGAAAAACCGGGCCGCGTCTGGTCGCGCGACATGCTGCTTGATCGGGTCTGGGGACGTGACATATATGTCGATACACGGACGGTCGATGTGCATGTGGGGCGGTTGCGCAAGGTGCTGACACAACATGGCGGCAGCGACCCGGTGCGCACCGTGCGGGGCACAGGATACGCCCTGGGGTAGCAACGTTCGGTGGGGTGCGTACGCTGCCCATCTGCCGACGCAACGAATCAATCGTAAAAACAGGGCTTTTCACTGATTTCGTCGGTCGGCATCGCGTCGGCCAAACGTCGGACTTTTGTCGGACCCCAACGGCGCAATGCGCCGGATTAACGCATCGCGCGGTCCAATTGTGAATGCGTCGTTAAGAAATGAGCTTAACCGTTCTGCCCCCACGGCCCGTGTTGACCGGTGCCACCATCCACCCGTTCAAACCCATGCGCGCCGAAGAAATCACGCTGACCCTGGATCATGTTGGCCGTGCCCCGCGCCGTGCGCATCGCGTCGAAATAGGCGAGGCCCGATGACAGGGCAGGCAGGGCCAGCCCATGCAGCGCCGCCTGTGCCACTACGCGCCGCAGCGCATCATGATTGGCTTTCAGCATATCGGCGAATTTGGGCGCGAACATCAGCGTCCGGTCCGCGTCCTCTGCCAGTGCAGTGGCCATGTCATCCAGCATCGCCGACCGGATGATGCAGCCAGCACGCCAGACCTTGGCAATCTCGGGCAAGGGCAGAGCCCAGCCAAATGCGTTTGACGCCTTGGCAATCATATCGAACCCTTGGGTGTAGCACAGGATCTTACCGGCGATCAGCGCGCGTTCCAATGTATCGGTGGACAGGATGTCATGGGGCAGGCGATGGGGGGCGGTGCCAAACAGATCCTCGCCCGCCGCGCGCGCATCACGCTGTGATGACAGGTTGCGGGCAACGACCGCAGCCTCGATCGCGGGGATGGGGGCGGCAAGGTGCTGCGCCTCGATCACCGTCCAGCGTCCGGTGCCTTTCTGGCCTGCCGCATCCACGATCACTTCGAGCATTGGTTTGCCTGTCTTGGGGTCGGTGGCGCTCGCCACCTTGCCGGAGATTTCGATCAGGTAGGATTTGAGCGGGCCGTTGTCCCAGCCTGAAAACGTGTCAGCGATGCTGGCATCATCCATGGCCAGACCATCGCGCATGATGCCGTAAACCTCTGCAATCATTTGCATATCGGCATATTCGATGCCGTTATGGACGGCCTTGACGAAATGCCCGGCGCCTTCTTCGCCCATCCATGTGGCACAGGCCTCACCCTGGTGTTTCGCGGCGATGGCGTTGAGGATATGTGCGACCCGATCCCAATGCGCGCGCTTGCCGCCGCCCATGATCGAGGGGCCGAACCGTGCCCCTTCCTCGCCGCCGGACACGCCGATGCCAAGGAACGGTTTGTCGCCCGCGTCCCGCGCGCGCCGGTTGGTGTCGTGGAAGTTGGCGTTGCCCGCGTCGATGATCATGTCGTCGTCATCAAGAAGCGGGCGCAGTGCGTCGATCTGGTCATCGACGGGTTGTCCGGCGGGTACCATCAGGATGATGGCGCGCGGTTTTGCGATGGCATCGACGAGGTCCTGCAGTGTTTCCGTTGCCGTGATATGGTCCGCCAGATCGCCAGCATTTTTGTGGAAGTCCTGCGTTCTGGCGGTTGTCCGGTTCCAGACGGCAATATCAAATCCGTTATCCGCGATATTCAGCGCCAGTGCAGCACCCATTGTACCAAGGCCGATCAGGCCAATTTCTGCTTTGCTCATGTGGTGGGGTTCCCGGCCTGCTTTTTCATTTGTGGCCCGGTATATGCAAAATGCTAGAGGTTGGAAACGGCCCAAGGCGGGAATTCCTGACCTTTCGCCCCTTGCAATTTTTCAAAACGTGAGCAATGTTCATGAATGTCCGGAAAGGAAGACAAAAGTCATGAAGGTGTTGGGTATCGGGTCCTATCTGCCACGCGAGGCGAGGCCATCGACGTGGTTCGATGACCGCTTGGGTTTGCTACCCGGACAGGTAGAGAAACTGACCGGTGTACGCAGCCGCCACTACTGCAGTGATGATGAAAGTCAGATCACGATGGGTGTGGCCGCAGCGGCCAGCGCCGTGGAAGACGCAGGTGTGCGCCCGGACGATATTGACCTGATTATCGGGGCGTCCGCTGTCCCATACCAGCCCATTCCGGCCACCGCCCCCTTGTATCAGCGTGGTCTGGGCATCGCCGATGGGGCGGCCTATGCGTTTGACGTCAACAGTACCTGCCTCAGCTTCGTGACCGCGCTGGATGTCTGCGATGGCCTGCTGCGCAGCGGGCGTTACAGGCAGGCGCTGATCATCTCGTCCGAGGTCGCATCGCGCGCCTTGCCTTGGGATGAAAGGCCCGAGGTGGCCGGGCTTTTTGGTGACGGGGCGGCCGCGGTTGTGGTTGAGGCCGGGGATGACCCGTTGCAGACACGATTGCGCACCTACCCCAGCGTTTACGAATGCTGTGGCATTGGGGCCGGTGGCACCAGGTTCGACTTTCGCAATGAGGCAGAGGCGTTTGCCGCGCACAGTCTGTTCGACATGAATGGCAAGGATTTGTTCCGGATCACGGCGCGGCATTTCGTGCCTTTCGTCGATGATCTGCTAGCGCAGGCCGGTTGGACCCGTGATGCGGTTGATCTGGTGGTGCCGCATCAGGCCAGCCCCATGGCGCTTGCCCGGATGATCCGCCAATGCGGCTTTGCCGAAGGCAAGGTTGTTGATATCTGCGGGACGGTTGGCAACCAGATTGCAGCCTCGATCCCTTATGGGCTGTGCAGCGCCAAGGATCGCCTGCAGCGCGGTGACAAGATTTTGTTGCTGGGAACGTCGGCGGGCGTGTCCTTTGGCGGCGCGGCGCTGGTTTACTGATGACGGTTCTGGTGACGGGTGCGACGGGGTTTCTGGGGTCAGTTCTGGCCGCAGCGCTGCATGACCAAGGTGCGGACGTGATTGCGACAGGGCGAAATCAGTCGGCGCTTGACCGGTTGGCAGCGCGCGGGATCAGAACCGTGCCGCTTGATCTGGCCCATCCGGTACCGCAATGCGATGCCGACCGGATCGGCCCGCTGGACGCGGTTGTGCATTGCGCCGGACTGTCATCGCCCTGGGGCAGCCGCGCGCAGTTCATGGCGGGCAATGTCGATGCGACCCGGCATATTGCCGATCTGGCTGAGCGGGCAGGGTCTGCGCGTTTCGTGATGATCTCGACCGGCAGCGTCTATTTTCGCTTTGCCGATCAGGACCGGCTGGCAGAAACGCAAGTGCTGCCGCCGCCGGTCAATCATTATGCGCTGACCAAGCAACTGGCCGAGCAGGACGTGCTGCGCCGTGCGCCGCTTTCGCCGGTGGTGATCCGCCCGAGGGGCATCTATGGGGCCGGGGATACCGCCCTGTTGCCGCGATTGATGCGGGTTGCCGCCAAGCGCCCGCTTCCCCGGTTTGCGCAGGATGGCGCCACTGATATCACTCATGTCGATGATGTTGTCGCGGCGATTATCAAGGCGCTGGAGGCCGGGCCGGACCTGTCGGGTCAGATAATCAACATCACGGGCGGAGGGGGGATTGCCTTGCCAGACATCATAGAGGCCGCATGTGCCGCTACTGGGGTGCCGCTGCGCTGGCTCAGGTTGCCCTTTGGCCCTGTGCTGTCCGCCGCGCGCGCCATGGAAGCGGGGGCGAAGCTGTTGCCGGGCCGCCCCGAACCACCGGTGACGGCCTATAGCCTTGGCATCCTGCGCTATCGCCAGACACTTGATATTGCCAAGGCCGCGACATTGCTGGGCTGGACCCCGCAAGTGTCGTTCGAGGATGGCTTGCGGCGCACATTCAAGGACGGGGCGATGCGCCCCGGCGTGATATGATCCGGCCCGTTTTCGGCAACACCGCCACCGTCCGGACACGGCGCGGTTTCGTGCTACGCGGCGGCGGCTGGGGCGGTGTGCGTTTGCGGGTCCGCTGCGGGCTGATCAATCACCCCAAATGGGGTCCGGTCCTGATCGATGCAGGCTATGGGCCTCGCGCATCGCAAGGGCGGGGGCGGTCATGGCCGCTGCGGGCCTATGCGCGCATGGTCGGCATGAAACTCAACCCGCTGGAAAGCCCGCTGGCGATGCTGGCCGATCACGGGTTTCTGCCCGAGGATGTGAAGCTGGTCCTGCTGACCCATCTGCATGCCGATCATGTGTCCTATTTGCGCGACCTGCCAGAGGCGCGCTTTGTTGTGGACACGCAGGTCACCGGACCATTGCGGCACGGAGTTTTCGCCGAATTGCTGCCGGATGATTTTGCGGCGCGGTGCGTAAATATTACCGATCATGTCAGCGCCGATCTGCCATACGGCATGGGGCAGGGGTTTGATGTACTGGGCGATGGGTCCGCCCTTGCCGTGCCGTTGCCGGGTCACCTGAAGGGTCATTACGGTATCTGTTTTCCCGGCGACACGCCGCTGCTTTATGCCGCCGATGTGCAATGGCTGCGCGATGCCGTGGTGCAGGACCGGGTGCCGGGGTTTCCGGCGTCACTGGTCGCTGACGACGCGAAAGCAGCCACGGAAAGCATCGCCTTCGCCCGCCGCTTCGTGCGCGAAGGGGGCGATCTTGTGCTGTGTCACGACCCGGCAACAACGCCTTATGACTGGACCCCGACCGATGTTTGACCTGCGGCACGCGGCACTCGCCTATTGGCGGGCGCGGCGGATCACGACAGCGCAGCAGTTGGAGACGGTCCATGACCGGCGGTTGCAGCACTGGCTGCAACACGATGTCCCGCACGTGCGGCGCTATGCGGGATTTGCAGGCACGCTCTCCGATCTGCCAATTGTCGACAAGGCCACCCTGATGGCCGATTTCGCGGCGTTCAACACCGCCGGTATAACCGCGGAAATGGGCTGGGCCGCCTTTGCCGGGGACAGGATGGTGGGCGAACATGTCGTTGGCGCCAGCACCGGCACCAGCGGCAATCGGGGGCTTTTCGTGATCTCGCAGGCAGAGCGGTTTTGCTGGCTGGGCACAATTCTGGCCAAGGCACTGCCGGGTTTCTGGCGCGAAAGCCATCGTGTGGCGATCCTTCTGCCGCTGAACACGCCGCTTTATGACAGCGCGAACCGGCTGCGGCGGCTGTCCTTGAAATTCTTCGATCTGTCAGGGGATTGGGCGACGGGATTGCAGGTGTTCGACCCGACGGTCATCATCGCGCCCCCCAAGATACTGCGCAGTCTGGCAGAGCAAAAGATGCCACTGACCCCGCGCAAGATCTATGCCGGGGCCGAGCAGCTTGACCCATTGGACAGGGCGGTGATCGAAGCGCATTTCGGCCTGACCCTCGGCCAAATTTATATGGCGACCGAAGGACTGTTTGCTGTCTCCTGCGCCCGTGGCACCCTGCATCTGTGTCAGGACACGATGCATTTCGAGCTGCCCCCGGTGGGCGATGGCGACCTGCACGAGGTGATCATCAGCGATTTCAGCCGAGAGGTGCAGATCATGGCCCGCTACCGGATGAACGATCTGATCCGGCTCGCCCCCGATTGCCCCTGTGGATCGCCGCTACAGCCGGTGGCGGAGGTGGTGGGGCGCATGGATGATTGCTTTGTCCTTGGGCCGGACAAGCTGATGCTGACCCCCGATGTGATCCGCAACGCCGTCGTGGACAGTGACCGGCGGATCACCGATTTTCGGGTGGTGCAAACAGGGGACAGCACGATCAGTCTGCAAGTGCCGGTCGGGATGGAGGCGGCATCGGCTGCATTGCAGAAGCTGTTTCAGAACAAAGGCTTGAATATCACAATTCAGCACGATCAGACACCGATCACCCTGCGGACCGACCGCAAACTGCGCCGTGTCGAAAACCGCCATGCGCGATGAACGGGTTCTGATCACCGGTGCGCGCGCGCCCGCCGCCCTGCATCTGGCGCGGTTGCTGCACGGGGCTGGCTGTTTTGTGGCCCTTGGCGACAGCCTGCGCGCGGCTGTCAGCTTTGCCTCTACCGCCTGCGATGCCGCCGTTGTGCTGCCCTCTGCTACCGGCGGTGGTGCAGCCTATGGCGATGCGCTGGCGCAGGCGATCACGCAACACCGGATCACCCATATCGTGCCCACCTGTGAAGAGGTGTTTCACCTGGCCGGGGTCTGGGGCACGCGGGACATGCGCGCCCGGCTGTTTGCGCCCGGTCTTGATCGACTGGCACAGGTTCACAACAAATGGCAGTTCATCGAAATCGCCCGCGGACTTGGCCTGCCGGTGCCCGAAACGCGGCTGTTGCAGAGCGCCGATGATCTGGCCGCATTGCGGGACCGGTCCACATCGCTCGTGTTCAAGCCGGTCTGGTCACGGTTCGGAACCGATGTGCAGATCTGCCCGAAAACCCCGAAACTGACACCCAGCGCGCGGTTCCCCTGGATCGCACAAGACCACGTGCCGGGCACCTTGGTCAGCGCCTATGCGGTGGCCCACCGTGGCCGGGTGACGGCGCTGGCGGCCTACCATCCGCTCTACCGGGCCGGGCAGGGTGCCGGCACCGCCTTTGCCCCGGTCAGCGATCCGGCCATCGCTGATTTCATCGCCCGCTTTGTCGCTGGCACCGAATGGACCGGCCAAATCTCGTTCGATTTCATCAAGGATGGTGCGGCGTTGATGGCGATCGAATGTAATCCGCGTGCTACCAGCGGTGTGCATCTGTTTAACGAACCCCACAGCTTTGCCGGGGCGTTTTTCGGCGGTGGCGCTGTGAAACCGGACGCCAGCGGCCTGCATGCCGTGAAACTGGCGATGACGATCTATGGCTGGTGGCCCGCACTGCGCAGCGGAACCTTCGGGCGTTATCTACAGGACCTGCGGTCGGTCAATGATGTGATGGTCTGGCCCGTTGATGTGGCACCACGCCGCCAGCAATGGCGCGCTGTCGCAGAAATCGCGCGGATCGCCCTGCGGCGACGGGTCAGCCTGCAAACGGCGGCGACCGACGACATTGAATGGAACGGGCCGGACTAAAGCTCCATCTCGATCTGGCGCGGGGTATCGGCGGCACGGGGCAGTTCACCATTGATGATACGCGCAATATCCTCGCGCAGAAAATCCAATGGCCCGATGACCGGTTTGACCTTTGGATCATCAGGCTTGTTATCCAACGCCGATTTCAGGATCTGCCGGTCCTGATGCATCCCGATATGCAGGAATGGTTTAAAGAGCCAGCCCTTGATATGCCCCAACCCGCCATTGCGCGGCCCGACGCTGAACCCGATCCCCTCAACCAGCCCCGGCCTGCTTTGGCGCAGATGAAACGCCGCACCCAGCGTGATGCCTTTGTGGCTCCAGTATTCCAGCTCCACGATGCCGGGATAGCGGAAGCGGCCGATTGTTTTCGTCCGCCTCCCTTCCAGCAGTTTGGTCACGATACCCTGCTGCTGATCCTCGCCTGTATAGCACGCCTCGACCCAGCCGGGGCCGCCTGTGACTGCGACCTGCACCGTAAAGCGTTTGTCGTTCAGACCGCGCAGAAACCCCTTGTGAATGTAATGCGTGTGGGTCGCGTCAAGGATGTTTTCAGCCGTGTCCAGCAAGGTCGAATTGCTGTGGTTGGTGGCGTGGTGGATGATGATATCACCCTCAGCAACCGGGTGTGTATGCGGCGGCCCGTCGGGCTGGCCATCGGCGATAAAGACAACACCGTCCGCTTCAGTGGCCGCAAAGGATTTTACGCGGATCGTGGGCAGATCACCGATATGCCCCGGGATTTTCCGGCAAATCCCCTGCTGCCCGAATTCCCAGCCATGGTAAGGGCAGGCGATGGCATCGCCCTTCACCCAACCCTCTGACAAGGGCGCAAACCGGTGCGGACAGCGGTCCAGCAGGGCCTGCACGCCCTGGCTGGTGCGGAACAGGACCACAGGCTGGTCGTTGAACCAGATCTTGACCGGTTTGCGGCGGATTTTCCGGGCAAGCGCCACAGCGACCCATGTTGATTTCATAGTTCGAACTTTCGCAGAATGGGAACACCGATGACATCCAGCAATGTCTTGGTGATCCGCGTCGCGATGCGCGTGCGCAGGCCAAGATGGGCGACGTAAACCGCGGTGTATTCGATGGTAGGTCTGGCGCCCCGAAAGCGTTTGAATGCGGCAGCCCCTGCGCTCATGTTGTAGAACTTCTGGTGCTCGATGGCATAGCGGTGTCCAATCGCGTTCAGCATGCGGTAAAGTCCGGTTTTTTGCGGTTTGCTGGTATCATACCCGACAACCGGCATGGTCAAGGTGTTTCCGACATCGAACAGGCCAACCATGCCGTCAAGCTGGTCGTCATCACCGCGCAACCCGATGATCTGCAACAGCCCGATCTGATGGGCCTGTGCCAGATAACTGGCAGTGTATTGCGGGTTCAGGGCGGTGTATTTGTCAAGATAAAGCATCTCGTAAAGGGACGCGGCACGGCTGAAATCCTCGGCACTGAAGGTGGCCGCAGGTGCGATCTGATAAATGGTGTTTTCAAGCAGCTTGCGGTCACGTTTGGCGTCCGCCGTCAGCGTCCCGCCGTCCTGCGGATCAAAGATATAGATCTGCCGCGATGGCAGCATCAGAAACCCGGCTGATCTGAGCGCCGTAATCGTGCCGGCATCCGCAACAGGGTTCAGCGAGCGTATGACAATGGCGCGGTCAGGATCGCTTTGCGTCAGGTCATCGCGCAGCGCTGTGGCATCCATTGCCGTCAGGGCAGGCACCGGGTTGGTCGAAAACAGCCAGTTGTTCGGTTGCACCTGCCGATCAAGACCCGTTGCCCGGATCAACGGGCGGCAGGCACGGATCAGGGCGATCAGCGTCTTTTGCAGTATCGGGTGGGTGGCAAGATTTCGTGTCTCCTCAATGGCATAGTTGACATAGGCGACGGTCGGGCTGCAGATGTAGCAGGTCGGACCATCGCTGCGACTGATCGGCACGGTCAGATCGTCGATGCTGTAGCTATCAATCTGCGCGGTCAGGTTGGTGATCAGGTCAGAGGACGGCACGCGGCTGAAGATCTTGGTCAGTTTGCCGACCAGATCCGGCTGGTTGGCAACGCCGCCTGTCATGACGTCTTTTCAATGATCGTGACCGCGCGGTAGCCTGCGATCATGTCGGGTGCGACCTGGTAAGGGATATCGTTTTCCCGGATCAGATGCATAAGCGGGGCGGTGTCCTGCGCGGTGTCGCTGGCCACATAGACCATATGCGGGCAGCGGCGCAGGACGGCGCGTGTGGCTTCCGCCAGACTTGGCTTGATCCGGTTGAGGTTGCTGATGTTGTGCCACTTCGCCAGCGTGTCGATGGTGTGGCTGACGCGGGATTGGCGGATGATCCGGTCGGCCTTGCGCAGGGGGTTGCAGGGTGCTGCCTCCCACGGAAATTGCCTGGCGATGGCATCGACGAAATCACGACTGACATCGTGTGTGGCCAGATGGGGCAGGGTGGTGCAGCCGTGAAACCCGCCGTTGGTCCGGATCGTGTCATTCAGAACGGTCCGACTGACAAGGCCGGAAACGACTCCGCCCAGAATACCTGAGGGGATCAGCCAATCGGTATCTGTCGGGGCCATCCATGCAAAACCGCCGATATCGCCAAGGGTGGCCATACGTGGTTTTGGGATACCGCAATCAGGAGCGGCTTTGGCCAACTCACCTGCAATGGCACCCTTTCCGGTCCAGCCATCGACAAATACCACAGATTCAGCCGCGTGATTGGACAGGATATGTCGCATTGCCACATGATCGAGGCCGCGATCACGGATGATGGATATACCGTAGTGATGACATTGGCGGCCCAGTGTTTTCAGCGCACGTTTGAGCAGGACACCCACAGGCAACCCCGCCCGTGCAAGGCTGACCAGCGTGATTTCACCGTCAATCTGCCCGGCAATCCCCTTGGCGAGCGAGACGACAGATTGCGCCATCAACGGCCCGTTCTCGGCCAGGGCGGCATGGTAGATATCCATGTATTGTGCCGTTGGCGGCGCCTCTGGTGCCAGCAATTCCGAGTAATGCAATGTGCCGCTTTGGATCAGCGCCTCTTTCTGTGCCACGGGCGTGGGGGCCATATCGACCACCTGCAGCAACAGCGTGACGTCATCGGAAGCATAAGAGCCGGAAAAACTCATAGCGCCGCCGCGATCTGGCTGCCGGTCGGGGTCATCAGGATATCGGCAAGCTGCATGTAGTGCAGGTCGCTGACGCTGTCGCCAAACCCCATCGTCGGGCGGCGTTCATCGGCGTTCAGATGCGCGTGCAGATACGTCGTCGCCACCGCCTTGCCTGACCCCGGCGGGATCAGCGCGAGCGTTTCGGAATTGAAATGGCGGGTCCAGTTGGTGATAGGCACGGGAAGGGCCTTCAGGGCTTGCAGGCTGTCTGGCGTGACGTCGTTCAGTTTGAAAACCACATAGGTGGCAAGTCCATCCTCTTCCACGATCCATGATCGCACGTCGATACCTGCAGCCTGTGCTGCAGCGCGGCCTTCGGTCAGGATCTGGTCCATCGTGTCGGCGAGCGGCGCAAGATGGCGTTCCATCTGCGCCTTCCACGGGGCGTGCGGTGTGCCATCGGGTTCAAGGATCACCGCCCCGTTGGAAATAATCGCCCAGGACCGGAATGGCAGATCAACGCGGGCGAACGCATCGCCGGATCGGGCGGTGACCGGGATCAGCTCCGTGGTGGCGTTCAGCCATTCGAACAAGGCCGACTGCCGGGCGGTCATGAACGATGACTTGCGCGGATCGCCATTGGCAGCCACCGCAGCATGCCGGTGCGGATCAGCCCCGTTCATCTTGCGCCGGGTCTGGAACAGCGTGTCGTCAAGATCGGCAAAGACGAGTGGTTTGAGGTCAGGCATAAAGGCTCAGAACCTCAGGGTTCAACGCATCCAGCAACACCGGATCAACGCTGCCGGGCGGGGTTTCGATACACAGAATGATGCGGTCATAGGCGTCAGGATCGACGTTATAAAGGTAATTGGGCAGGCCCAGCCCGTAATTGTCCCGGCACCGGATCAGGTCGGTGATCATCAGCCCCTTGAAAATGGGTGATCGTCCGACGGCGGCAAATTTCACATCCTCGCCCGCATGGGCCAGATGTTCGGCCAACAGGAAGGGCTGCCAAACAAATTCAGACGTGCCAAGGACCAGCGTCCGGCGCCCGGGCCGTGCGTCACTGTCCAGCATCCGGTGGTTTTCAACAATGCCCTGCCGCCCCCAGTCGGGATTGCGGGTCAGATCATAGGCACCCTGTTCGGCCACATCGTCAGGGAGTCGCGACAAGGCAACGTTGTTGCTGGGCGTCCAGCTATAGCGGCCATTGGCCAGCGCGGTGCTGGTGACGCGGGCACCGGGGAACACCGATGCCACGGCGGCGGCGGCCTTGCCTGCAGACCAGTCTGTCAGGAAGGTACAGATGATGTGGCTGGGCACGATACCGCGTTCATTCAGCGCGCGGGCGAGGTTGTGCAGCGTCTTGCCAGTTGTCGCCTCATCATCGACCAGAATAAGCGTTTTGGCATTCATCAGCATGTCACGATGGGTCGGATCGGACGGCATGTGCATCAGTTGATGGGTGGCGTGGCTGTGTTCTTCCTTGAAATGGGCAAGCATGTTGTCGCTGAGCGGGTGACGCGTTGTCGGCAGGTACAGCGCATCATCGCGCCCCAGCGCATCATGCACACCCGCGCCCATGCCGATGGCGGTTTCGGCCATGCCCACGACAAGGATCGGGCCGGGCAGGTCGGCGGGCATCTGTGCGGCCAGATCAACATATGTCTGGCGCATCACCAGCGGGCAAACAGTGACATAGCGACCTAGCACCTTGCTGACAAAGATGAAGGCGCGTTTGGGGTTGCGCCGTTCGGCAAATCCGAACAGATCTTCTGGGGGCAGGAGGCTATTAAACACCTCAACCGCCGCACTTCCAGTTGTCATGTCGGCCGTCAGTTTCATCTGCATCCTCCTGAAAGTGTTGTGTTAAAATATTTGCGCGACCCGATTTGAAACGGATCGCGCGATTGTCAGGGCAGGACATCCCGCCCCGTAAGGCGTTTAGCCGATATTCACACCATGCTGAGAGGCAAGCGCGCCCAGACCGCCGGAGAAGCCCTGGCCCACGGCCTTGAATTTCCACTCGTCACCATGGCGATAAAGCTCACCAAAAATCATGGCGGTCTCGGTCGAATAATCCTCGGACAGGTCGAAACGCACGATTTCGGCGTTGCCGGAATTGTTGACCACGCGCACGAACGCGTTGGATACCTGACCAAAGTTCTGGCCACGGCTGTCGGCATCGTGGATCGTGACACCAATCACTAGCTTTTTCACATCTGCAGGAATGCTGGGCAGTTCGACCTTGATCTGTTCGTCGTCGCCTTCGCCTTCTCCCGTACGGTTGTCGCCGAGATGTTCAACGCCGGCGCCGGTCTTGTTGTTGTAGAAGATAAAGTCCGCGTCGGACCGCACCTTGCCGTCTTCACCGGTGATGAACATCACCGCGTCGAGATCAAAATCCGCACCATCCGTGGCGCGCGTGTCCCAGCCCAGACCGACCATGGCAGAGGTCAGACCCGGAGCCTCCTTTGAGAGAGAAACGTTGCCGCCTTTGGAGAGGGATACACCCATGTTCAATTCCTTCTTTTTTGAATGATTGGCATTAAGCCGTTGAAGTTACAGGATATGATGTATGGTCATATCCTGCGGTTTTTAGGGGGAAGAATTTCGGATTGTCGTCAGATATGACTATCCGATATTCACACCAAACTGGTTACACATGGCCCCAAGGCCCCCGGCATAGCCTTGCCCGACCGCCTTGAATTTCCATTCGCCGGCGTTGCGGTAAAGCTCACCAAAGACCATCGCGGTCTCGGTCGAATAATCCTCGGACAGGTCGAAACGCACCACCTCCGCACCGGTATCTTCGTTGACGATCCGAATGAAGGCATTGACCACCTGACCAAAGTTCTGGCCGCGACTGTCGGCGTCGTGGATCGTGACTGTGATGGCGATTTTTTCCACATCAGCGGCCATCTTGGACAGATCTACCTTGATCTGCTCGTCGTCGCCGTCACCTTCGCCGGTTCGGTTGTCGCCGGTATGGGTCACCGACTTTTCGGCGCTTTCCATCTGATTGTAGAAGATGAAATCGTGATCGCCGCGCACCTTGCCTGTGGCATTGAGCAGAAATGCAGAAGCATCGAGGTCAAAGTCTGCCCCGTCCGTGCCCCGTTCGTCCCAGCCCAGGCCGACGACCATCCGCTGCATGCTCGGGTCTGTTTTGGTCAGGCTGAGGTTGCCGCCTTTTTGAAGTGAAAGTCCCATGTAATCCTCCTTTTTTATGCTGTCATTTGCGGCACAAGATATTGCGCCGCGACGAATGCGGCATAGGCCGCGACCATGATGTAGCCCATCGTCTTGGTGATCTTGCCAATGGTCAGCATCCAGATGGCAAAGCCAACTGACACCCCGACCGTCGCCCACATCTGTATTCCGGTCAGGACCGGCACAACGTCAAGCGGTTTGATGATCGCGGTCAGACCGATGATGGACAGGATATTGAACGTGTTGGATCCGATGATATTGCCCAGGATCAACCCCAGCGACCGCTTGCGGGCTGCAGCGATACAGGTCGACAATTCGGGCAGTGATGTACCGAAGGCGACGACCGTCAGACCAATGATTGCTTCGGGAACCCCGATGATCGTACCGGTGACAACCGCGCCCTTGACCAGCATTTCCGATCCAACAGCCAGTGAGACGAGCCCGCCGATCAGAAAGGCAACCGCGACACCCATGGTCTGGATGCTGCCACCTTCATCATCGTCGTCATCTTCCTCAAGCTCGAGGCTGTTCGTGGCATATTGGTAGCCGACGAAAGCAACCAGAATACCGAACATGATCAGCCCGAGCACCAGCGAAAAGACGCCCGCCATCATACCGTAGATCAGAATGCCGGTCGCCAGCAGCATCATGACCAAGTCCTTCATTAGATCCTTGGCCTTGCCTTCGATCTGCAGGACAATCGCGGTCGCCCCCAGCACCAGCAGGATATTGGCGATATTCGAGCCCAGCACGTTGCCAAGTGATATGCCGGGAAAGCCCTGCAGGTTGGCGTTTACGGATGTGAAGAGTTCCGGCACCGACGTGCCGAAAGAAATGATGGTGGCCCCGATGAACAAAGGGGACAGCCCAGTACGTTCGGCCACAAAAACGGCCGCGTCAATCGTCCAATCGCCACCCTTGATCAGCAAATACAAGCCAAACAGGACGGCACCCGCCGACAATACGAAGAGTTCGTAGTTTGAGAGATCCAACAGATTTAATCCTGATCAGAGGTCAAATTCGGACGGGGACAGGCCCAGTTCGGTGCAGATTTCAGATACTACCTTGCGTTCGTCCGCGTCGAAATCGCCATCGGCGGCCCCGATCACACAGCAGACCCGTACCATTGTACGGGCCGCTTCGTCATTGCCGCGCAGGCGGGTGATCTTTTTCATCGCCTCGATCTTGCCGATGGCCGCGTCGAATTCGAACCCTTCGACGATCTTGTTGAAGCTGGCGATGACCTTGGACATGTCAAACACGCTCAGCTCTTCAGAGCGGTTGATGAACGCCGCCATCTTCTGCTTTTCTTCGGAGCTGATGTTGCCATCCGCTGCGGCCACAAGGGCGCAACCTGCAACAACCGCTTCCATGAAATCGTTGTTCTTGTATTTCGCCACTTCGGTCTTCATCTTGTCCCGAGCGGCGGCAGCATTTGTTTTCAGCCAGTTCAGCATTGTCTTAATCCCCTTCTTATTTACGTCCGGCGCGCCATTGCAGCGGATACCGGTAGTGTTCACTCATTTGTGGATGGGCCTGGAAGTATCTGACTTCCCTTGAAAATTTGATCCCACCATTGTCGTTCGTGATCTCGGCTATGGCGCACATACCAAGATTGCTGGCCTCGTCCAGCTTAACCTCGACCGGGCCACTGCCCGGAATATAGATCGTGATCACCCCGTCGGCAGAGGCCCAGTTCGGCACACCTTCATAGATGAACGCATAGACCAGCACCCGGCGCAGATGCGGCCACTGGCTGCCGTTGATCCGCATCCATTCGCCACCCGCGACCTCTCCGGTGCGGTCATCGCCCGCCAGTTCGATGAAGGGTGCCTGTTCATACCGCCCGAACGTGTTGCCCAGCGCCTGTACGGCCCCGACAGCGCCATCCGACATCTCAAAGAAACAACCAAGGTCCAGATCAATCGCCTTGCCGCGCGATCCAAAGATGCCTTTCTTCTTGGCCCCGGTCTGGGTCCAGTTGAGGTTGATCTCGATCTGGCCAAACCCCTCGCTTTTCTTGGCGAGGCTGACTGATGGCTTGTCCTTGGTCAGTGTGACCTTTGACAGGTTCACCGACGCTGCAGGGCGCGGTGCCGGCGGCGGTGTCGGGGCAGGGGGCGGCGTTGGTGCGGCGGCGGGTGCGGCATCGATCACCACGCCGTAATTGGTGGCCAGCGGGGCCAGACCGCCATTGAACCCTTGCGCCACGGCGCGGAATTTCCACTGCCCATTACGCAGATAAAGCTCACCCAGGATCAGTGCGGCCTCTGATGCGTCGTCCGTTGCGATATCAAAGACGACAGCCTCTCTGCCATTGGGGGCCGCTGTCACGCTGAGCGTTTCAAGCGCGCTGACCGGTCCAGCGGCCGTTGTGCCGACAATAGCGACAGATGTGACATCGCTGGCCAGCTTTGACAGATCAACGGCAAAGCTGGTTTTGCGTCCGGCACCGTCACCAACAGCAAGATCTTTTAACTGGACAGATCCGTCTTTTGATTGGCGCTGTCCGTAAAAGATCATGTCGTCGTCACTGCGGACCTTCTTGGCGTCGGTCAGCAGAAAACAGGAGACGTCCAGTTCTTCGGCATTGGGGTTGCGGTCTTTCCACGCCACAGTCACCTGCAGCGTGGTCGAAGAAAGCGGGGCATTACCGCCCTTTGTCAAATTCACCATATCAATTCCCTATCAGACTTGTGCGTGCAAGTGCTGTGATTGTTGGGGTTCAGATATGCTGCAGGGCGTCAGGGACAAGCTCATCGGCTTTGCGGCCCACGCCGGGTGCGCCGACGGCCTTAAGCTGCCAGTCACCACCGCTGCGTGACAGCACGGCCATCACCACGCCGGTATGTGCGCCCTGATCGGTCAGGGTGAAGCGGCACAGTTCCTTCTGGGTGTCATCGTCCATGATGCGGCAGAAGGCGTTGTCGACTTCGTTGAAGGTCTGCCCACGATAGGAATTCACAAAGAAAACAAGCGTTTCAACGTTGCTGTCCAAGCGGTCGAGGTCGATCTTGATCACCTCATCATCGCCGTCACCTTCACCGGTCAGGTTGTCGCCGGTATGCAGGATCGATCCGTCGGCTGACTGCAACTGACCAAAAAACACTATGCCGGTCGGCTGTTTGGAAGCGTCAAAAGTGATCACAGAGGCATCAAGGTCAATATCTTTTGGACCGGTCAGCTTGGCAAAGAACCCTTTGGGCGCAACCGGGTCCCAGCCCAGCCCCATATGCACGCGCTTGAGGCCTGCAGATTCTTTTTTCAGGCTGATGGATTGTCCCTTTGACAGAGAAATGGCCATTGATGTCTCCCTTTTATGATTGCTTGGAGGATATTTAGGACGTGACGTTCTGGTTTAAAGTGCTGTCTGGATGACTTGACAAGCGTTTAAGCGGGTAATCGCGACATAATCACGACGGTTCTGTGGCTGTGCCTGCCAGTTGCACCTGGATCAGCCGCCCGCCGTTTTGCGTATCCAGCAGAATGCGGGCATCGTCACCCAAAATGGTGCTGCCGCCAATGGGGATCGCGGTATCGGTGCCGATATCTTTCATATGCGGCAATCCTTCGTTGACCATGTGCCACTGACCGTTGTGTTTCTGGAAATAGGCCAGCCGCGCCCGGTCGGCGGGGGCAAGCCGTTCATTGGGTGACTTGAACCGGTTGGCGTGCCAGGCATAAAGCCCGATCCCGTCATAAACCGTCACCCGGTAATTGTCGGGCCGGAAGCTTTCGCCGGACCGGGCGGAATAAAGATTCAGGATCGGCACGTCCTTCCCGTATGGCGTCGCACAGAACGGGCAGGTCGGCGTGGTCGTGTTGTCGAACACAAACCATTTGCCGGTGCAGCCGGTATTGGCGCAGGGCAACAGCATGTCGGCAGTATAGACCAGCGCGCGTTCCCAATCATCCGCGCGGGGGCGTTGGGCGGGGTCATGCAACCCGTCGATAAAGGCCCGCTTGAACAGGTCCGTGATCAGTGGTCCGCAGAGTGACATCGGCATCTTGTCGGTATCCGCCCATGGCATTTCGCTTTCGCGGACATGCTCGATATTGATCCGGTTGGATGGATCATCGGGATGTTCGACAAAGAGCGCGTGTTTGCCCATCGACAGCATATCGTCGCGGGCGCTGTCGTTCACATCATGGATCTTGCGGCCCTTCAGCGGGTGGCGCAGCGTCAGATACATGTAGGTCAGGACTGCCAGCGCGTGCAGATCGGTCTGCATGCTGGGCAGTTTGCGGCGCGGGTCTGTGATCTCCAGATGCTGGGTCGCGACCACCTCGGGGGCCACGAAATCGGGTGTGCCCACCACCTCTGGCGGGAATTTGTCAGGCACGACAAGCCCGTCGATATCGATGATGCAAGCATCACCCGTCAGTGGGTCGACGAGGACGTTTTTGTAGCTGAGGTCCGAATGGGCGAGGCCGGAGGCGTGCAGGCGCCGCACGGCACGCGCCAGCCGGATACATATTTTGAGGTAGCCCAGCCAATCGCCCGCCTCGCGCGGATCAAGGAACGTGTTGCGGTTATGGGCAGAGGCGAACCATTTGCCCTCTTTCTCCTTGCCCTTGATCCGCAGCCGGTCATTGTCGAACGATCCGTTCTGGAAAAAGAACTGACTTTCAAAAACAGGGACAACAACGCCCACGGTCCCGTTCCATTCCACCAATGCCTCGGGCCAGCGGAACAGTTTACCCAGCGTATCGCCACCGGCCCCTTCGAGGATGGATTTGCGATGAGCGCCGACGATGGCCTGCAGCCGCTCCATCCCCTGCTGGTCGGGCTTCTTGCGATAAAAGCCGATCACCGCACGCCGGCCTTCTATCCAATGGACGTTTTTCATCCCCCCTTGGGCGAAATGCTTGGGTTCAAAGGCGATATCGGTGCGGTCTGTCGTCTTGGTGCGGATCATTTCTGGGTCTCGGGCGGGGTCAGGATAGCGATGGTGCGGTCGTCATGTTCGCCTTTGACTTTGAAGTTCAACCACTCAAGCAGGGCGGTTTCATCAAGGTCTGCGATTTGATCGTAAAGGGAGGTCCATGCGGCGGGGTCTTGTGTCGCCGCTTCTGACGCAAACATCGGGTCGGATACGCCATCTGTCATCAGCATGAAGGCGGTGAAATCCGGCACGGTGCGATGGTGGATGCGGGTAGCGATGTTGGCTTTGTCAGCAAAAAGGTCGCTGCGCAGGAACGTCGTCTGGCCTGCGAATTCGCCATTATCGGCGGACATCATCAAAGGGTTGTTGTCAGCGATGAGACCGACAAGGCCGTCGCCAACCGATATGCTCGCGAAGAACCAACCATCATCTGTTTCGCGAGCGATTCCGATTAGCAGTGTCGTGCTGAATGACTGCAGGCGCTGGCCTGTTTCTCGTGCCAACGCATCCAGCATATCGGCGGTCTGGCGAATTGCCGCGCCTAGAGTGGCATCGAGTGCGGCTGTCAGGTCAGCAGTGTCTGGATCGGGCAAGTGGGCGGAAAGTAAGCCGGGCAATGATGTGGCAGCAAATTCAACCGCCGTTTGAGAGCCAAGGCGGGAGTACTCGGCACTGCCTGCACCGTCGGCCACTGCCATGATATGCCAGCCAGTATCTTTATCGAAATAGATGCGCGTATCATCGTCGCGTGGCAGCGCCTTGTGCGCGTGAGACCGACCCCGGCGGCTGGCCGCAATCATCAGCCCATCGCCCTCGACCCGGAAACTGGCGGTATCGGGTTTGGGATAGGGCAGGGTGTTCCAATCGACGGGCAGGTCTTTCCATATCGTCCACGGGTCGGGGCTGGCGGGCAGGCGCAGGTTGACCGCTACATCCTTGTTATTGATCGTGCCTCGAAAGATAAATTCATACATCTTGGCGCTATGAACCGTGCCGCTGATGATCCATTTGCCGGATTTCTTGTCCTGTTCAAAGGTCAGATCGGCATCGTCCGGCCAATCCACTTCGATGCGTGTCAGCCCTGCGGGTTCCAGCAACTCGGCGGCAAAGTATTCGCCCACCGTCGCGGCCCGGCTGAGCCGCCCTTCAAGATATCGCGGCGGCATCTATCCAAGACCGCGATTGACGTTGAAGCCTTCGCCGGGGGCGGAGGCGCCATATGTGCCAGCCCCGCCGCACCAAGGGCAGACCGCCTGTTTGGTGCGCACATCAAGGCAATGGATGCCGCCGCATTTGCCGCAATGGGCCATTGTGATTTCGTTCGGGCAGTGCGGGCAGGATGACCCGCCCATCAGGTTCTGCACATTCATCTCCTGCATGGCACCGCCATCTGCGCAAAGCTCGAAATACTGATTGCTGACCCCCTGCGCGGCCCGGAACTCATAGACGCCATCCTGATGACGCGACTTCTCATATTTCAGCAGAAAGGGCAGTTCGTTGGTTTCGCATTTGCCGATCACGACGGCATATCGATCATCGGGCAGCCCGGCACTGATCCCGTCATCTTCGGCCAACTCGTCGGGCATATTCTTGGACAGATTCACGCCGTCCCCCGCAGCGCCGATGCCAACGCTTTGGCTTTGAATGGTGATGGATTGGGTGACCCATGTAATCAGGTTGGCGAATGCATTGTCGCTGATATCGTTCAGGATCATCGTCTTGTCCGAAATCTCTCGCAGGCCCTTGAGGTCCGCGCGCCCCCCGACAGAGATCGACACCAGGCTGGCCTTGCGCGCGTAGTCTGATTTCCACCTTGTCATGGCAGACCCCGGATTATCAGTGGGCACGCCATCCGTCAGCAGGAACACGATGGGTTTCCAGTCGCCTTTGCGATCGGGCGTTGTGGGGGTCACGTCGTGATCAATCCGTTCCATCAGCAGCTCAAGCGCGGCACCCAGGCTGGTCCCGCCGCCGATGGGTAGACGCGGGGGGTAAAGGTTGGCCACCTCGACCATGGGCGTGATAACCTTGGCCTTTCCGGCAAAAGCGATGACGGACACCTGCGCCGTCTCCAACGCTTCCGGGATAGTCTTCAGCGTGTCCGACAGCTTGGCCAGACCTTCATCAAGCTGGCGCATCGTGTCGCCAATCATCGATTCGGAGACATCGATTAGGAAATAGACGGGGAGCATCCGCATGGGACAGCCTCCTTAGATAACGATATTGATTTCGCGCGGTGGCGGGGGCAGTTCGGTGACATCGGCCGCACCCGCGTTCTGGGACCGGCTGCCATCGGCAATGACATCACTGACCCATTTGAAAAACTGCTCAAACCCTGGACCGTCGAGCGTATCCAACATGGCGACTGAGGTGCAGAAACGTTTGAGCGCGGTAACGTCCGCTGACGGGCCTGCGCCGCATCCTACCATGGCAGCGAATCCTGCGGATTTGATCGCCTCGACCTGTTCGTTAAAGACCATCGTGTCAGAGGGCTTGCCATCGGTCATGACGAAAAGAAGGGGGGCCCAATCACCCTTGCCTTCGTCAGAGCCGACGCGGACCTCTGATTTGACTTTCTGCTGCACCAGTTTCAGCGCTTCGCCCAGGAATGTGGGGCCACTGTTCGGTGTTTCGAGCGTCACTTGCGGAAAGGCGTCGAGCGGCGTGAGTTCCTGCATCACGCGCGCCTCAAGATCGAAGGTGATCAGGCCGATATGGACGGTGTCCAACGCATGTGGATCCTGTCGCAAAGTCGAAAGCAAGACCTGCATGGAGTTGTTGACTGCGTGAATCGGTTCGCCCCGCATGGAGCCGCTGGTATCAAGCAAAATGTAGACGGGAAGGCGGCGCATAGAATCTCTCAGCAGTCAGTTACAATCAGGGGTATTGTTCGGCTCCGACGCAACCCTGAGATACCAATCGGGCAGAAGTTGGGCATCCGTCGTCTCCTTGTCGGGTTCTGGAGGCCGTGATAGAATAATATTCTAGGGTGGACAATGTGCGACGCTGATCTGGTTTCGCCGCGCCTTGCACGCGACTTTTCTTTTTTGGCTGAGGCTCATGCAATACTGCGTGGCAAGTTTGGTGAATGTACGTCTTTAGTAAATATTAACCGCTTGTGCTTACTCCAACTTTGAACCCAAAGGAGAGTTTTTCACAATGTTATCAGTATCAAGGATCGACACCGTCCTGATCTGCATCGGTCGTGCGTGCGTTCGACTAGACACGTGCTAGGCATCCGTTTCGTCCACCGAACGACTGGTGCTGGATGGTGCCCGGCGGACATAAGCAAGGCAGCTAGCACCAAATTGGCCAAATTCCGCCTAAGTTTTTACTTAATGCGGATGGAGGTTGACGTTGTGTTGCGGAGTTGACCTCCGCGAAAAACAGTAATCTAAGTCCGACCATTCCACCGAGTAAATTTAGTTAGCCAGTATTTTGGAAAGGATCAATTTTCAGGAGAGAGATATGTCGAGTAGTGACGTCTCAAGAAAGCTTAGTCTGAAGTCCGCGCTCGCGCTATCCTGCGCGATGCTGCTTCCAACGGCCAGTTTGGCCGGTGAAGTCACCCTCCGATCCGCCGATGGAACGGTGAACATCGTTGGTGAGTTCGTCGATTTCGACGACAACAGCTATGTTGTCAAAACGGCGCTGGGGGACCTGCGTGTTTCCGCATCACGGGTCAGTTGTATCGGCGAATCCTGCCCCACCTTCGGGACGGTCGAGGCTGACGTTACGATTGTTGGCTCTGACACTATCGGTGTTGGCGTGATGCCTTTGCTGTTGTCTGGCTATGCCGCGTCCAAGGGCGCGCAAGCGACGATCACGTCGACCGGTGACGGCAACGGAGCGGTTGCCGAAATCGTCGGGGATCAGGGATTTGGCGACGTTTTGGGCGAATATCTCGTTTCATCCACAAGTTCGAACGATGCGTTTGAAGCGTTGCTGGAACAGACGGCCTCCGTCGGTATGGCGACGCGCCGCATCTTGCCGCAGGAAGCACGCGCGCTGCGCGGCGATGGGGCCGGCAACATGATCGACCCCAGCCAGGAACATATCCTGGCACTTGATACACTGGTCGTGATCGTTAACCCGAACAATTCGGTGAGCGAACTGACGATGGATCAGTTGCGCGACATCTATAGCGGCCGCATCACCAATTGGTCCGAAGTGGGCGGTGCTAACGCGCCGATTACGCTTGTTTCCCGTGCTGAGGACTCCGATACGCGCGATGTGTTCAAAAACGTGGTTTTCGGCGACGACGTCCCCCGCGACCCCGGCTCTGTTGTCATTGCGCGCGACAGCAACGAAATGGCTTTGATCGTCAATTCGGACGTGAATGCGATCGGTTATTCAGGGTTTGCGTTCCAACGCGGCGCACAGCCGGTTACGCTGATCAACGAATGTGGGTTGAGCATGACACCCGACAGCTTTTCGGCCCGGACCGAAGAATACGCGCTGCAGCGTTTCCTGTATCTCTATAATCGCAGCGATACGAGCGATGAGTCGGTCACCGACTTTATCGAATACGCGCTTTCCGAACCCGCTGAAGAGGTCGTTTCAAAGGCTGGCTTTATCAGCCTCGGCGTTGATCGGCGGGCGCAGCCACTGGACGGCGATCGTGCCCGACAGTTGCTGGATCCAAATGTCGATCCCTTTGAAGGCCTGCTGATGCGCGAAATGCTGTCGCAAATGGTCGATTATGACCGGCTGTCGACCACATTCCGGTTCCAGACCGGTTCGCAGAACCTTGGACAGCGCGGAATGCTGAATCTGGCGCGACTGGCCGATTATCTGGAGAAGCAGCCTGCCGGGACAAATGTTCTGTTTGTTGGATTTACCGATGATGTCGGCGCGTTCGAAAACAACCAGCAGCTGTCTGTGTCGCGTGCCGAACGGGTAAGGGCCAATCTGGAAGAATTCGCCGGTAATCGGTTGTCCAACATCACCATGGGTGTTGCCGGCTTTGGCGAAGTTGCGCCTGCTGCGTGCAACGTCTCTGACAGTGGTCGACAGATCAATCGTCGCGTGGAAGTCTGGATCCAGACGGCCAATGGCTGATTTGGCTGTCAGGAAACTGACGGCCGTCTTATCTGGCCTTGGAGGTGTCTTGGGGCAACGTGTGTCCCAAGGAAACCTCTCACAGTCATCATTTGACCTGACGCGTGCATTGCACGCATAAGGTGAAATGAATCGCAAATTGGTGAGCCCTATGCGGGCTGTGAAAATTGGCCTCGGAATGAATCTCTGCCGTGATGCAATACTTGTGTCAGGCAGACGACAAACAGGAACCAAAAGATGTTAAAGGTAACTCAACATGCAAGCGCGCTCGCGATGGCGGCATTGCTTGGAGCCTTCACTGCGCTGCCCGGTCAGGCAACAGCGCAAGTTTTCGACCCGGATCTTTACGAAGGTGGTAAGGCACGTGTCTATCTGTCTTCCAATCTGCGATCCCTCAGCGAGGCTGTCACCGCGACTAGCTGCCGGCTGAATGCAGGCATTCAGGAGGATGCCGCAAAATCCGATCTGGAAAGTATCCGCTCGGACTTCAACGCGATTCTGATGGGGCTGCGTGACGGTGATACCGCACTTGGTATCCCTACAGCGGAAAGCGACAACCGGAACCTGCAGGTGCTTCAGCGGGTGACGGATGCGTGGTTGCCTATCCGCGCAGCCACCGAAAACATGTTGGCGGGATCAGCCACGGAAAACGACGCGCGGACTGTGCGCCAGAACTATCGGGATTTGTTTGAACTGACCGTCGTTCTGGCTTCTGACATTTCCGGCGTTTACTCTGACCCGCAGGAATTGCTGCAAAGCGACGCGACTGTGCTGAACTTTGCCAGCCGCCAGAAAACGTTCGTCAACCGTATGACCCGTGCGATGTGCGGCCTTGCGGTCAGCGCCCCGGAGCTTGGGACGGTTGAAGAACTGCGCGAAACGGTCGACCTGTTTGACCGATCGCTGGTCGCCCTGCGTGACGGTTTCCCGGATGCCGGGATCAACCCGCCGCCCAACGACGCGGTCAAGAACAGCCTGAGCGCGACCTATGATCTGTGGAGCGCCGAGAAGGGTGTTTTTGATGCCGCCCTTGCGGGTGACACCATCACCCCGGATATGGTCGCTGCGTCCAACGAGCTGACCCAGAAGCTGGAAGTTGACGTCAATAACGCGATCACGCTCTATCTGATTGCCGTTCCGGGTCAGGAAGGGGTGTATCGGGTTCCGCTACAGGCCTATGCTGAAAACGTTCTGTCGCAGTGGATCATTGATCCTGACCTGATTGACGCGATCAAGGCGCAAAACGTCGAACATGCAGACCTGTCCGAGGCCGATATCATTGCGCTTGACCAGACATGGCGGGCCGAGGCTGATGCGGGCGGGGGTCCACTGATCACCGAGCTGTTGTCAGGGCCGGTTTCTGCCTGGTTGCTCGATCAGCAAAACGCCACGGCAGGCCTGGTGACGGAGGTATTCGTCATGGACAACAAAGGCCTGAATGTCGCGCAAAGTGTCGAGACATCGGATTATTGGCAGGGTGACGAAGCCAAGTGGCAGGAGACCTATGGTCGTGAAGATGGCGGGTTGCACATCAGCGATGTGGAGTTTGACGACAGCACAGGGTTCTATCAGACCCAGGCATCGCTTCCAATCGTCGACCCTGCTACGAACGAGCCGATCGGGGCCATCACCTTTGGCATCAATATCCAAAGCCTGATGTAAACGACGAACCGTCACGCACGCGCCATCCACTAAGCGCGTGTGCAGATCGGAGTACCAAAATGCGGGCGGTCGGTTTAATCCGGCCGCCCGATTTTTCGTTCTGATGGTGCAACTGTAAGGTGATCCGTTTGGTCATTGATTTACTGACGACAGTCATCTCAAGCGTCATTCGATATCAACCTAAGGAATATATGATGCAAACCCCCGTCTCCCTGGGGTGGTTTCACCCGGGGATTGTCTGCAGAAATTATTGACATATCGAGACGGCCCTAGGTAGTACGGTGTTAGCGCATAAACAGGTCTTGTTACGCTCTTTTAAGGCACGTTCCCTCGCGTCAGGTGACGGTTAGCGTCATGTCTAAAAGTCAATTTAATTCAGTAACTTAAAGACAAACTGCTCATAAAATAATCTTTCGTCCCATGAAAATGCGGTATGCGGCGGCATGCCTTCCTTACAAGCAGAGTCACAACCACACATTTCATTTTTGTAGTTGTAGTTTCGTTGAACTGGCCTAAGCTTGGTTGCAAGAGGCGCGGAGTTAGCCCCGTGACAAATTGACTAGTGAAGAAATGCTCGCCTCTATGTCATAGGGAGAACAATACATGACTTATAGTTTTATCCGTGGTCTTGGTTTTGCAGTTGCAGCATCCGCTGCGTTTTTCACCGCGACGACAAGTTCAGCACAAGACTGGGCACCCGATCGCCCTGTCGAAATGGTCATCATGGCCGGGCAAGGGGGCGGTGCTGACCGTCTGGCGCGCCTGTTCCAGTCGATCATCCAGAAAGAAAACCTGTCCACGATGCCGATCCTGCCCGTGAACAAGGGTGGCGGCTCTGGTGCGGAAGCATTGCGCTATCTGGCTGACAACGAGGGTGAAAACCATTTGATCATGGCGACCCTGAACAGCTACTACACAACGCCACTGCGCAATGACATTGGTGTCGACATTGAAGAGTTCACACCAATTGCACGTATGGCGCTTGATACGTTTGTGCTGTGGGTCAATGCCGACAGCGATATCGAAACGCTTGATGACTATGTCGAAGCTGTCCGCGCTGCTGGTGGAAGCTGGAAGATGGGCGGTACTGGTACGGGCCAGGAAGACAGCCTCGTGACAGCCATGCTTGAAAACGAGTTTGGCATTTCAGTCACATATGTTCCGTTCTCGGGCGGTGGTGATGTGGCACGTAACCTGGTGGGTGGCCATATCGATTCATCCGTGAACAACCCGTCTGAAGCGCTGGGTTTCTATCAGGCCGGTAACCTGCGCCCGATTGCAGCGTTCACGCCTGAACGCATTGGGGCCTTCCCGGACACCCCGACGATGGGTGAACTCGGCCACGATCTGGTTTACTGGATGCAGCGGTCGTTTGTTGCGCCAAAGGACATGGCGCCAGAGGCTGTGGCCTACTACACCAACATGTTTGAACAACTCAGCCAGTCGGAAGAGTGGCAGACATACACCCAGGAAAAGGCACTGATGGCGGAATTCCTGACAGGTGATGAACTGCAGGCCTACTTCCTGGAAGAGCGTGAAAAACATGCTGAGTTGCTGAATACGATGGGCGAAGGCTCCTAAGCCTTTTCCTGAACTTATCCAGTGGGGCGCGGTGATTTCGCTGCGCCCCAACACTCACCACTATCCAATAAAAACGAGACGAGATCATGTTGACGGCTGATCGAATGATCGCAGCGGCCCTGATGCTGTTGTCCCTGTACTTTATGTGGCATGCCATTGAATTGCCGATTGGTTGGAACGGCATGACAGGCGGTCCCGGAGGCGGCGCGTTTCCGTTCTGGCTGTCAGCGATCATGTTTCTGGCCGCGGGCGGCATTCTGATCAGATCGCTTCGCGGCAACTCGGCCTATTCCGGCGACTTTTTTGACCCCGAAACACTGCGCTCTGTCATCGGCGTGATTATCGCGCTAACCGCCACCGTTGCGCTGATCCCGTGGGGCGGGGCCTATATTGCATTGCCGCTTTTTTTGATCTGGTATCTGAAAATCTTTGGCAAGCATGGTTGGGTGCTGACGCTTTCATTGACATTGTCCACCCCGATTTTCCTGTTTTTCTTCTTTGAGGTGACCCTCAAGATATTGCTGCCAAAGGGGCTGACCGAGCCGCTATTTGTGCCGCTTTATGCGATGTTCTTTTAGGGGCCGCCGATCATGGAACTGTTAGGACATCTTGCGGACGGCTTTGCCACATCGCTGTCGCCGCTGAACCTGATGATCGTGATCCTTGGCGTCACCGCCGGGCTATTCATCGGGGCAATGCCGGGCCTTGGATCGGTCAATGGCGTGGCCATTGTGCTACCGCTGACATTCATTGTGCCGCCGTCCTCGGCGATTATCCTGCTTGCCGCGATTTATTATGGGGCGATGTACGGGGGCGCGATCAGTTCGATTCTTTTGGGCATACCGGGTGCGTCAACATCGGTCGCGACCACGTTTGACGGGCGACCGATGGCGCAACAGGGCAAAGCCGGGCTGGCCCTGATTGCCGCCGCAGTTGCGTCTTTTGTCGGTGGGACCGTATCGGTGGTCCTGTTTACGCTGTTTGCCGCGCCACTGGCCGATGTGGCGCTCGCCTTTGGACCGCCGGAGGAATTCGCGCTTGTGCTGCTGGCCTTTACGACCTTCGTTGGTCTGGGCGGCGATGACGTTCTGAAAACTATCATCATGATCTGCCTTGGGCTGATCCTGTCGACCGTGGGTCTTGACCTGATTTCCGGTCAGCCGCGCCTGATCTTTTTCGACCAGCCTGGATTTTATTCAGGCGTGAGTTTTCTGGTGCTTGCTATCGGGATCTACGGGGTGGGTGAGATCCTTTACACCATTGAGACGTCTAAATCGGCCCCAAGTGTCACACCGGCCAAACTGACCTTCAAAGAGCTCAAGCTGGGCATCCAGCAAATGAACAAGCTGTGGCGCACGATGAGCTTTGGGTCGATCATGGGGTTCTTTGTTGGCATGTTGCCAGCAGCGGGCGCCACACCGGCCGCGCTGATGGCCTATGGCTTGTCCAAGCTGATGTCGAAAAAGCCCGAGACCTTCGGCAAAGGCAATATCGAAGGGGTGGCCGCCCCGGAAACGGCCAACAACGCCGCCTCGACCGGGTCGCTTTTGCCGATGCTGACCTTGGGCATTCCAGGGTCGCCTACAACAGCGCTTTTGTTGGGCGGCATGGTGATGTGGGGGCTGGTGCCAGGGCCGATGCTGTTTATCGAACAACCCGTTTTTGTCTGGGGCCTGATCTCATCGCTTTATACGGCCAACCTTGCCGCCGTGCTGGTGAATCTGGCGCTGATCCCGGTCTTTGTTTGGGCGCTGCGGATGCCATTTACGGTGCTCTGTTCGATGGTGCTGATCCTGTGCATCGTGGGCGGCTATGCCCCCAGCCAGAAAATGCATGATGTCTGGCTGATCGTTGGCTTTGGCGCTGCCGGATACCTCCTGCGCAAGGCCGATTATCCGATGGCCCCATTGGTGCTCGCCGTTGTGCTGGGACCGCTGATGGAGAAAAGCTTTCGCCAGACGCTGATTTCCGAGCAGGGCAATGTGCTGGCATTTATCGAACGCCCGCTCTCTGCTAGCTTCATCGCGCTGAGCGTCGTTTTCTTCCTGTTACCGCTTCTGAAACATGTGCGCCGCTTGTTTCGGGGCAAGCGGGCCGAAGTCTGACCACAAGTTGAATATCGAATAACCAAGGACGAACCCATGTACACAACGATGAAAGAACTCTTGTCGGGTCACCCGGGCGATGCACCGGCGATCGGCGCACCGGGCAAAACATGGTTGAGCTACGACGCCTTACGGGGGCTGACCGATGAGGTGGCTGCGTCGCTTAATGGGATGGGCGTGGGCAAGGGGGATAGGGTGGCAATCGTTCTGCCCAACGGACCCGAAATGGCCACGGCCTTTGTGACCATCGCGCAGGTCGCCACGACAGCGCCCCTGAATCCGGCCTATCGCGAGGAGGAATATGATTTCTACCTCTCTGATCTGAAAGCCAAAGCGCTTGTCGTCATGGCGGATGATGATGGCCCGGCGGTGGCCGCCGCGCAAAAGGCAGGCATGGCGATTGTGCGGCTGTCTGTGCCGGAGGGTGCAACGGCAGGGTACTTCACGCTTTCCTCTGATGTGACGGGTGCTGCGGATGGCGGGGAACCGGCCTCTGATGACGTTGCCCTGATCCTGCACACATCCGGCACAACATCGCGCCCGAAGATCGTGCCGCTTTTGCAATCAAACATCGCGGCTTCTGCCGAACATATCCGCACCTCCCTTGAACTGACGGCTGCTGATCGCTGCATGAATGTCATGCCGCTGTTCCATATTCATGGACTGATTGCGGCGGTCACCGCATCGCTGGCTGCTGGTGCGTCGATCTGGTGCGCGCCGGGGTTCAACGCCCTGCAGTTTTTCACCTGGATGAAAGAGGCGCAGCCGACCTGGTATACAGCTGTGCCGACCATGCATCAGGCTATCCTGAGCCGGGCAGGGCGCAATGCCGATGTGATTGCGGAAACGCCGCTCCGCTTCCTTCGCTCATCCTCCGCCTCGTTGCCCGCGCAGGTGATGGTGGCCCTGAACGAAACCTTCAATGCGCCCGTGGTTGAGGCTTACGGCATGACGGAGGCAGCGCATCAGATGGCCTGCAACCCGCTGGCATCCGGCACCCAGAAACCTGGCGCGGTTGGCATCCCGGCGGGTCCGGCGATGCGGATCGCCCATGAAACCGAAAACAAGCTGATCGAGGGGACGGGCGAGGTTGTGATTTCCGGCCCCAATGTCACGCCCGGATACGAAGGTAACCCAGAGGCCAATGCCAAGAATTTCTTTGACGCGGATGGCGCACGCTGGTTCCGCACTGGTGATCAGGGGGCGTTTGATGACGAAGGATATCTGCATCTGACCGGCCGGTTGAAAGAGATCATCAACCGTGGCGGCGAAAAGATCAGCCCGTTGGAGGTGGATGGCGTATTGCTTGACCATCCCGATATTGCTCAGGTCGTCACCTTTGCGTTGCCGCATCCGAAGCTGGGGGAAGAGGTCGCGGCGGCGGTGGTTCTGAAAGAAGGGTCGGAGACGACCGATAAGGACATTCGTGCCTTTGCGGCGGACCGCATGGCGGATTTCAAAGTGCCACGCAAGGTGATCATCATGGATGAAATCCCCAAAGGTGCCACCGGCAAGATGCAACGGATCGGCCTGGCTGAAAAGCTGGGCCTGATCGAGAAAGCGTAAGTTATGAAAATCTGCATTTTCGGGGCAGGGGCCATTGGCGGCTATATGGGTGTCAAGCTCGCGCAGGCTGGGGCTGATGTCAGCCTTGTGGCACGAGGCCCGCATCTGGCGGCAATGAAAGAAAAGGGCCTGACCCTGATCGAGGAAGACAAGGATCCGGTGACCGTCCCGGTCACGGCCAGCGAAAACCCCGCCGATCTTGGCCCGCAGGATTACGTGATCGTCACGCTCAAGGCGCATTCGGTTCCGCCCGTTGTGGACAAGATGCAGCCGCTGATCGGCGATAACACAGCAATCGTCAGCGGTGTGAATGGCGTACCGTGGTGGTATTTCCACAAGATCGGCACAGATCTGGAAGGCACGCGACTGGAAACGGTTGATCCCGGTAACGCCCAATGGGACGGTTTTGGGCCGGATCGCGTGCTTGGCTGTGTGGTATACCCGGCCGCCGAGGTTTCAGAACCCGGCACCATCAAACATATCGAAGGCAACCGGTTTTCGCTTGGCGAACCCGATGGCAGTAAATCAGACAGGGCGATGGCCTTGTCAAAAGTGCTGTCCGCCGCAGGTCTGAAAGCGCCGGTGCGTCCGCGTTTACGTGACGAGATTTGGGTCAAGCTTTGGGGGAACCTGTCGTTTAACCCGATCTCGGCGCTGACGCATGCAACCCTTGATGTGCTTTGTACGGACCCTGGCACACGCGCCGTTGCGCGCGGCATGATGGTCGAGGCGCAAGAGATTGCCGAGAAACTGGGCGTGAAATTCCCCATTGATGTGGACCGCCGGATTGATGGCGGGGCCGCTGTGGGGGCGCACCGGACATCGATGCTGCAGGATCTGGATGCCGGGCGACCCATGGAAATCGACGCGCTTGTCGGATCGGTTCAGGAACTGGGGCGCGTGACCAATACACCAACACCGACAATCGACACTGTTCTTGCGCTGATCCAGTTGCGCGGCAAATCGGCAGGTCTTTACGGACGTTGAGTGAACGGAAGGGGCAAAGTTGTGGCCATCAAAAACATTCTTGTTGCATATAACGGCTTTCCCGGCTCCGAAGCCGCGCTGTCGGGGGCTGTCCAGATGCAGGCCCATTACGATGCCCATCTGACCGGGCTGTTTGCCCATGGCGGGTCAAAACTGTCGCAACAGATCCAGCCCTGGATGCCGCAAAAGGTCAAAGACGCGATCATGGAGGTCGAGGAGCAGTCAAACCAGAACATCAAGGAAAAGTTCGACGAGGCCAGCGCCCCGGTGCCCGCAGACAAGAGACACTGGATCGAAAGCGAGGGGCCGGTTCAGCGCACCATCGCAGCCTATGCGAGGCTTTACGATATCATTGCCTTGGGCATACACGAAACGACCCCGGAATACCGGCAATCTCACATCGAAATCTATCCTGACCGGATCGCGCTTGATAGCGGCCGGCCGGTGATCATCTTCCCATCGGGCAATGACAGCAAGGTGTCTGGTCGCCGCGTTGTGGTGGCATGGGATGGCGGGCGCGCGGCGGCCCGCGCATTGGCCGATGCAATGGGTATTCTGGCGGCGGATGATATGATTGAAATCGTTTCTGTAGGACGGGCGCCACTGGCCCGGTCACTGCCGGGGTTTGACGTGTGTAAAGTGTTGGAGCGTCACGGGTTTTCTGTGACCCTGACAGAACTACCACGCGGCCGCGATTCAGTGGCCGAGATATTGATCAACCATTGTGAGGCCGTTGCCGCAAACCTGCTGGTCATGGGGGCCTATGATCACTCGCCACTCCGTGAAGGGCTGATCGGCGGTGTGACGCAAGACATCGCCATCAAGACCCGGATCCCGGTCCTGATGAGCCACTAACGGCCCAGCACCAGTTCAGCCTTCAGCCCTCCCAGTTTTTCACTATCGCTGAGCCGCAGCACGCCCCCGTGGGTGCGCGCGATGTCCGAGACGATAGAAAGGCCAAGGCCTACGCCGCTGCCCTTGTCCTGATTGCGGGCCGGGTCCAGCCGCACAAAGGGGTTGATCGCCTCATCGCGCTTGTCCGCCGGGATGCCGGGCCCGTCGTCTTCGACGTAAAAGCGAACAGCCCTTTCCGTGACGCTGACCCCGACCTCAGCATGTGAGCCATAACGCAGGGCGTTGCTGACAAGGTTTTCCAAAGCACGGCGAATGGCCAGCGGTCGCAGGCCAACCTCTTCTCGTGGCCCTTCGATCACGCCGGCGCTTGCGTTTTGCCCCATCCGCTTGGCGTTCTCCAGCACGTCTTCGACCAACACCTGCGGAACGGTAGGCTCCATACTGTCACCTGCATCGCTACGGGCAAAATCCAGAAAGGCGCTGACCAGCCCTTGCATGTCGTCCACATCACGCAAGAGCGGCTCGACATCCTTGTCATCGAGCATCGATAATCCCAGTCGCAACCGGGTCAGCGGGGTGCGCAGATCATGGCTCACCCCTGACAACATGAGCGTGCGGCTTTGGGTCTGGCGTTCCAGCCTGTTGCGCATGTCCAGAAACGCCATGCCAGCTTCACGCACCTCAACGGCACCGGTGGGGTTGAACGGGACGACCCGGCCCTTGCCGTAATCCGCCGCCGCTGCGGCCATCCGTTTGATCGGGCGCAGTTGATTGCGCAGGAACACATAGGCAATTGCCGTCATCACCGCGCCCATCACCGCCATGATCACCAAAAGCTGATGCGGATTGGATGCGGACACCCGCCTGCGGCTAAACTCCATTTGCAGAATGCCATGGCGGGTCTCGACCCACATCCGCACGCGGCGCCGATCCTCCAGCGAAATAGCGATCACATTGGCCACGCCCTGACGGATCGATTCAATTACCATCTGCCCGGTCAGATCGATCCGCGGCTTGATATCGGCATCACCCGGTGTGGCAGGCAGTAGCGTCAGGATTTCAAGGGGTGCGTCCAGCCTGGAAATGGCTTCGCGCGCGCTTTGCAGATCAGGGGCGTCATTGACGCTGTCAATCAGGAAGCGCAGTTCAATATTGACGGCACTTGTCATCAGGCGAGTTACCCCGTCAAAGTGGCGCTGAATGAAAACCACAGAGACAAGCAATTGCAGCAGCAGAACCGGCAAGACCAGAATCAGCGCGGCCCGGCCATAAAGGCCGCG
Organism: Yoonia sp. SDW83-1; assembly: GCF_046762885.1. Lineage (NCBI taxonomy): Bacteria > Pseudomonadati > Pseudomonadota > Alphaproteobacteria > Rhodobacterales > Paracoccaceae > Yoonia > Yoonia sp. SDW83-1. The sequence goes on along the minus strand of NZ_JBKQXO010000005.1, from coordinate 7,705 downwards.
AGGCATGTAATTCTTGATCCAGCGAAACAACATGGCCGGAACCTATCGGCAGAATGCGCGAACGGAAAGCACGGATGAAAGACGCAGCGGCATCCTTTGCGCCTAGGGCGGGTGTGTCTTTCCGGCTTGCACCGGATCTGGCGCTCGTTCTGGCCCCGAACCCGTCACCGATGACCTATCTGGGCACGAACAGCTATATTCTGGGCAAGGACAAGCTGGCCATCATTGATCCGGGGCCTGATAATTCGGATCATCTGGCGGCGCTGCTGGCTGCCATCGCGGGTCGCCCGGTGAGCCACATATTGGTCACCCACACCCATCTTGATCATTCACCGCTGGCCCGCCCGTTGAGCGACGCTGTCGGCGCACCGGTTTATGCGTTCGGCAACAGCCGGGCAGGGCGCAGCGAGATCATGAGCCAGCTTGCCGCCGAAGGCCTGACCGGCGGGGGCGAAGGCATCGACCCCACCTTTGAACCAGATGCCATCCTGCGGAACGGTGACATGATTGATTTTCCGCAAAAGCCGATCACGGCACTGCATACACCGGGCCATATCGGCAATCATCTGTGTTTTTGCTGGGGGGATGTGATCTTTACCGGCGATCATATCATGGGCTGGTCCACATCGCTCGTGTCCCCACCAGACGGTGATCTGACGGATTTCATGCGCTCCTGTGATCGCCTGCAAAACATGCCCGCGAGAATCTATTACCCGGGTCACGGGGCGCCGGTGACCGATCCAAAGGCGCGGCTGGCGTGGCTGATTGCACATCGGCGCAACCGCGAGGCCCAGATTATCAAGGCGCTTGCTGACGGATCTGCGACCGTCAGCGCTTTGACAAAAGTAGTTTATACCGATGTGGCGCAGGGGTTGCTGCCCGCAGCCGAACGTAATGTTTTTGCACATCTCATCGACTTCGCAGGGCGCGGTATTGTCGTGGCGCGGCCCGCGCTTGGCGTGGCCGCCGAATTCACGATCTCGGACGCCGCAGCTAATGACCAGACTTAATCCAAAAACCTGTCGAAACCCACTGGACGCGGCCAAAACGCATTGCTATATGGCCCCGAGTGTTCCGACGTAGCTCAGCGGTAGAGCAGTTGACTGTTAATCAATTGGTCGTAGGTTCGATCCCTACCGTCGGAGCCAATTAACCCATTAAATCAATGTTTTGAGTTGTTCTCGAGCAACTCATGTGTGTGATTAGCAGGCCTGTAATAGGCACCCACTTCTGATTTGCTGGCTCAAAGACTTCCCATGAGTTTTGCGGGCCGATGTGCGGTTCAGCTGAGACAAGTTGCCCAACAAGACCACGATTGCGGCTGTCCTGACGTCTTCTAGGAAGAAGCACAAAAGCGGTGGCGTTCTCAACTTTCATATGGACGCGAAGGGAGGGCTTGGCCGGAACCGGCTGGCACAACCTCGCGCCAAAGGCCTTGAAGCTGTTCCGCAAAGCCATTGTCGATGAACCAGAAGCATTTGATGCCGCCTACAAGGCCCTGTCGAAGGTGGACCGCAGTTTCGGCGACAATAACAGACTAGTTTCCATTCCACGTGGTGTCGAGGCGCATGACACTGACAGGCATGCCGATGCAATTAAGCCAAAATCTCTGCTGTTGTAGGCGGACTTGCCTAAAGTCGCCTTTACTTCCGATGATGTGACCGATCGCGTGGAAAAGCTTTCACAAGATGCGATGCACTTTCTTGTCTGGGGTCGGGATATCTCGAAATGAGTAAACCGAAAGCCAGTGTTTGGAAAATAGCAACTCTCCTTCGGTTCCTGATCGCGCTTGGGCCGCTCGAGACTGACCTTTAGCTTCCCGGACCCTTGGTATTCACCAAAACTAATGTCCTTTCGCCGACGGAATTCACGCACACCTTTGCCGGAATTGCACTGAGTTTTTTTGTCGTTGCGGTAAGTGGTGAGGCTCTAACCGACTGGACAGGGGAGGAGAAGACTTTGTCCTTTGTCCTTATGCTCCTCGTCGTTGCCATGGGATTGGCGTTGTTTGGGCCGCGATTGAGAGTTTATTCTCAGTCACCATCGGTCTCGGCCTGTTCGTTCCCCCTCGACAGTGCTCGCTCTCGGTTTGCAAGAGATTAATGGTGGCCCAGCCCTCCGTCCTCGAGGCGCCGCAGATGGTTGTCGGTGTGGCGGCGACGCGCTTCTCCGTATCATTAGAACATCTGGATCGCTTAAGAGGGACAGACTTGCCATCGGTATCTTTGCAAAGCCAGCACTTTTTTGAGGGTTTGGTCGCGCATAGAGAATTAGCTATGGCCAAAGCAGAACGACCGCACCATGTGCATTGCCAAAATGAGTGCTCGTCAATGTTTGAGAGTGTAACGATGGATTTCGACGCCCACGGTGCCGTTCGAGTCAATATCCATATACCGATTTATAGGCATCATTTAGCCGCAAAGAAGTCATAGCTCATAAAGCGTGATGCTGCCTTCTTGATAAATCCCTGATCAAGTGTATCGTCCTTTGGTCAGACAATTCACGCAGGACTTAGATCACTGCGTGTAGGGACGAAGCACCGCTGCGGTGCAAAGGGAGGACTTATGAACAGATCGATTCTCGGCGCTCTTGCCGTATCCACATTGCTGTCGCCAGTTTCAGCAATAGCACAAACCGAAGTGCAATTCTGGCATGCCTTTACCGGTCGACTGGGCGAACTGGTCGCAGCACAGGTCGAGGAATTCAACGCCAGCCAAAGCGATTATGTTGTCGTGCAGAGCCACAAGGGCAACTACTCCGAAACGTTGAACTCCGGCATCGCAGCCTTTCGGGCAGGCGAACACCCCCACATCCTGATGGTGTTTGAGGTCGGAACAGCCACGATGATGTCGGCACAAGGTGCGACCCGCCCCGTGTATGAGGTGATGGCCCAAAGCGGTGCGACGTTTGATCCCGATGCCTATATTGGTTCGGTCAAAGGCTACTACACCACGACCGACGGCGAAATGCTGTCATTGCCGTTTAATTCCTCGACGCCTGTTTTGTGGGTGAACCGGGACGCATTTGAAGCGGCTGGCGTTGATCCAGACACAGACCTGTCAACATGGCAGAACGTTGGCGAAACCCTTGAAGCGTTGAAGGCAGGAGGATCCGAATGCCCGCTGGTGACCGCCTGGCAAAGCTGGATTCACCTTGAAAACTTTTCTGCCTATCATGACGTGCCATTTGCCAGTCAGGACAACGGCTTTGCCGGTCTTGACACAGAGCTTATGCTGAATGGCGAGGCGCAGGTGGCACACCTCACGGCCATGGGCGAATGGGCGCGAGACGGGAAATTCATCTATACCGGTCGTCGCAACGAAGGTGGTGCAAACTTCCGGTCTGGTGAATGTGCATTGTTCACCGAAAGCTCTGCTGGATATGCAGGGATCAAGGCCGAAGCCGAATTCGACTTTGACGTGCGCCCATTACCCTATTGGGAAGGCGTGGGAAACGGCCCGCAGAATACCATCATCGGTGGCGCATCGCTTTGGGTCATGGAAGGCCATGAAGAAGCAGAATACGCCGGTGTTGGCGAATTCCTGGCCTTCCTGTCGTCCAGTGATGTGCAGGCTCAATGGCATCAGGACACAGGCTATCTGCCCATCACTTCAGAGGCGGGTGAGGCAACACGTGCCGCCGGTTTCTATGAAGAAAATCCAGGCACCGATGTGGCCGTCATTCAGATGACCGCGAATGAGCCAACGGCGAATTCCAAAGGCCTGCGTCTTGGGTCATTTGATCAGATCCGCGGAATCATCGACGAAGAACTGGAATCGATCTGGGCAGGCGACAAGACCGCGCAGGAAGCGATGGACAGCGCAAAAGAACGCGGTGATGCGCTCTTGCGTCGGTTCGAAGCCGCGAACGGCTAAAGCAAAGTGGAGGCGGGCCAACTGGCCCGCCTTTATTGCCTAGGGTTCAGATGGAAAAACGGGTCAAATTTCGCGGGTGGCTATTGCCGGCTTTGCTGATTGCGCCGCAAGTCGTAATCTCGGCTGTCTTCTTTTTCTATCCGGCCGGACAAGCGATCTGGCAATCGCTGTTCATCCCCGATCCTTTCGGCCTTTCGATGCAATACGTGGGTTTAGGAAATTTCGAGTTCCTGCTTTCGGACAGTTTCTATCGCGCATCATTTGTGACAACAGCAATCTTTTCGATACTCGTCACACTGTGCTCAATGATCCCAGCACTCTTTCTGGCGGTCATCGCCGACCGGTTGATCAAAGGTTCTGGCGTTTATCGCACCTTGCTGATCTGGCCCTATGCTGTGGCGCCCGCGGTCGCAGGCGTGCTCTGGCTTTTTATGTTCAATACCCGCGTTGGCGTCGTATCGTGGTATCTGGGGCAGTTGGGATACGATTGGAACCACGTGCTGAACGGGGGCGAGGCGATGGGTTTGGTCGTCGTTGCATCCGCGTGGGGGCGGATCAGCTATAATTTCTTGTTCTTCTTCGCGGCTCTTCAAGCCGTCCCGAAATCCGTGATCGAAGCAGCCGCAATTGACGGCGCGCATTTCTGGCGGCGTTTTTGGACAATTGTGCTGCCGCTCTTGTCGCCGACGACCTTCTTCTTGCTGGTCGTCAATATCGTCTATTCCTTCTTTGAAACCTTCGGTGTGATCCACACGATCACCGCCGGTGGTCCGCAACAAACGACTACGATCCTTGTCTATAAGGTCTATTCCGATGGTTTTGTCAGCCAAGACCTTGGCTCATCCTCAGCGCAATCGGTGATCTTGCTGATCGTGGTCGGGCTGTTGACCGTACTGCAGTTCAAGTTCATCGAAAAGCGGGTGCATTACTGATGGCGCGTCAAGTTCACGGCATGGTTGAAAAGCGCGGATCAGGCCTGTGGCTGTCACATGTATTTATGATCCTGGGCGTGCTGGTTATCTTCTTTCCGATCTGGTTGGCCTTTGTCGCCTCGACCGTGACCCAAGCAGAAATCATCCGCCCGCCCATGCCGGTGTGGCCCGGTGACCAGCTTTGGACCAATTACAAGAACGCGCTGTTTTCAGGCATTAACGTGCCTGTCGGGACAATGCTCTTTAATAGCCTTGTCATGGCTATCGGGATTGCAGTGGGCAAGATCATCATCTCATTGCTGTCAGCCTTCGCAATCGTCTATTTCAAGTTCCCCGGTCGAAGCCTGTTCTTCTGGCTGATATTCCTGACGCTCATGCTGCCGGTCGAGGTGCGCATCGTGCCAACCTATGAAGTCGTGGCAGGCTTTGGGATGTTGAATTCCTACTCGGGCCTGATCTTTCCGCTGATTGCCTCGGCCACAGCAACCTTCCTGTTCCGCCAGTTCTTTCTGACGATCCCCGACGAACTGGCCGAGGCCGCCCGTGTGGATGGCGCGCGTCCTATGCGCTTCTTTTGGGACATTGTCGTTCCCATGAGCCGCACCAACATAGCGGCCCTTTTTGTGATCCTGTTCATTTACGGCTGGAACCAATACCTCTGGCCGCTTTTGATCACCACTGACCCTGAAATGAACACCATCGTGATGGGTATCAAACAGATGTTCCCAAGTGGCGATGACTTTGCCCACTGGCCCACAATCATGGCGACCTCAATCCTTGCGATGATCCCGCCTGTGATTGTCGTCGTCGGAATGCAACGGTTGTTCATACGCGGCCTTGTGGATAGCGAGAAATAGAAATGGCAACGGTTTCCCTGCAAGACATAAAGAAAAGCTTTGGCACCACTGATGTGATCCATGGCATCACGACCGATATAGCCGATGGCGAATTCATCGTGATTGTCGGGCCGTCCGGCTGTGGAAAGTCAACATTGCTGCGTATGGTCGCAGGGTTGGAAACGGTGACGGCCGGTGACGTTCTGATTGGCGGAGATCGCGCAAACGACAAGGAACCCATGGACCGGGATATCGCCATGGTGTTCCAGAACTACGCGCTTTATCCGCACATGTCAGTTCGTCAGAACATGGGATATGGACTGAAGATCGCTGGGCTACCCAAAGACCAAATCAACTCCAAAGTTCTGGACGCGGCCAAGTTGTTGCAACTCGAACCGCTGCTTGATCGAAAGCCAAGAGAACTGTCAGGCGGGCAGCGCCAGCGCGTTGCCATGGGACGTGCCATTGTCCGTGAACCGGCTGTGTTTCTGTTCGATGAGCCGCTATCGAACCTTGACGCAAAACTGCGCGTCCAGATGCGGCTTGAGATCAAAGAGCTTCAGTCAAAGCTGGGCATCACGGCGCTTTACGTGACACATGACCAGGTTGAGGCGATGACAATGGCCGACCGAATGATCGTGATGAACGGTGGCGTTGCCGAACAGATTGGCACCCCACTTGAAGTGTATGAGACACCACGCACGCTTTTTGCCGCGCAGTTCATCGGCAGTCCTGCGATGAACATTCTGGATGCGCAGATAAAGGATGGCTGGGTGATGTTGGGTGAGCAACGCATCGTCGAGGTCGGTGGGTCTGATGGCCCTGTCAAATTTGGGATCCGCCCCGAACATTTAATAGCCGAAGAAGCCGGAGCCATTCGCGTTAATGCCAAATTGGCCGAACCACTTGGCGCAAATACGCTGCTTCACTGTGAACTTATCGATACAAACGAAGGTTTCACAGCCAGCCTACCGGGTGTTCATGTCTTGAATGGCGCGGACTCTGCCATGCGGTTTTCGATCCAACCCGCCAAATCACATTTGTTTGATATTGACACCGGCTTGCGTTGCAAAAGCTAGCAGGTTTCCAGTGCAATCTGTTCACAAACGTCCGCTTTTGAGAATCCCCAGTGTAGCATTTGGCGTTATGACTAACGTCAGCTAAGATCTGCATTTGTAGCGCCATCATTTTTGTTGGTTCGGTGACACGAATTTCTTCATCGAATCACGGCGTGATCCCTGTCAGAGGCACTTCAACCTCTGAGCGAGGTGCAGCATGACCTACTCCGCTGAAATGTCCGGTGTTTAACCGTTCGTAAACGGGGCGAACGCAAGCGCGCATTAGATAAAGAGTACCAATAGCGATCCCACTGGAGCCGAACCAAGGCTGAATCTTGGACTTTGTGTCTGACAGCTTATCCTGCAGTCGCCGGTTCCGGATCCTGAACGTCATCGACGACTTCATCCGGGAATGCTTGGCCTCCGTGGTCGACACATCCCTGTCAGGCGAACGCGTGGCCCGCGAACTGGATCGCATCGCCGAAATGCAAGGGCACCCTTGCCTGGTGTTTTTGGACAACGGGGCCGAATTGACCTCAAATGCGATCTTGAAGTGGCAACAATACGCAAGATCGACTCGCATTATATTGCATCCGGCAGATCGATGCAGAACGGTTTTGTGTAAAGCTTCAACGGGAGTATGCGGGATGTGTATCTGAATGAGAACCTGTCCTACCGCCTGCGTCATGCCCGCATTCTGGTCACAGCGTGGCGCAAGCCCTCAACCACCACCGCCCCCCCCCACACACAAGCCTCGCTGGCCGAACGCCCGCAAAATATGCTAACCGGTCAAAGAAAGATTAAATCCCGAATGGGTCTATGGTCCCGGTCAGTACAGTTTCAGGGATTTCCCGCGCGCCGGCTTGCCGTTGACCGTGATGTCGTTGGTTTTGCTGATGGTTCTGGTTTCCGTTTTCTGGCCGCTCGAGGTATCGGTGTAGTTGGCCAAGGCTATGGCAACCCGCGTGCCGTGTCGTGGTTGACATGCCTCAACACGCGATATG